>JALUHL010000057.1:0-2551 GCA_027053695.1 Ghiorsea sp. | reverse complement strand
ACGGTGATATTCATAGCATTAGCCTTTGCGCGAGTAGTATCCCCACCTGCCAATTCAATATGATGCTTCTCGCAGCTGCTTACAATGCCATCACTCATTTGAGACAAGGCTTGTTTGCTTTCAGCCATGATGGCTAACCAAATCCAAGCTGGTTTTGCGCCCATGGCAGCTAAATCGGATAGTGCTGCATGGGTTGCCCTATTGGCTGCGATATGCAAAGGCATATCCTCTGGCCAGTGCACAGCTTGCACGGATGAATCGGTGCTAATGACCAACGCATAACCCTGAGGTATGGCATGCACAGAAGCATCATCACCATTGGCAATATTGGTTGTGTTATGTTTGAAGGTGACACGCGCTTGGAATAGCCTGCTTATGGCATCAAATTCTTGATTCATGCAAACAACTTAGCGTATGCCAAAAAAAAACCCAAGCAGATTTCGCTGCTTGGCTTGATGATTTCGGTTTGGTGTTTTGATATGGATAAAAACTTAGAAACGGCTACCAGCCATATAATGTTGGATAGAAGCTTTCTCAGCATTCATTTGACGGATAACATTCGCAGTATGCGTTAATAGGTGCGCAAAAATGGCATAAACCAAGTCTGGGTCTGAGCGCATGAAATCAGTAAATGCAGTACGCGATAGTTTGTAAACCACGCAGTCTTCGCTTGCGGTTACGGTTGCACTTGCATCATCTTCAGTTAAAAAGCTCATTTCACCGATCAAGTCGCCTTCTTTAGCAGTGCCAACACGCATATTCTCACCATTGCAGTTGCAGTCAATGTGTGCTTTACCCGAATGAATCACATACACTGCATCGCCAGGGCTGCCTTGAGCAACGATAACATCACCTTTAGCATAGTCGGCAGATTCAATTTTCGTGTTGATTAAATCTTTCTGTGCGTCTGAAAGCCCTTGTTTAAAGAAATGCTCTTCCAACCACTTTGTATCAATTCCCATGTTTTTCTCCCTCTTTTTATTCAACGGCTAAAACATTAGACGAGAAATTTCGTTTCAGCAATCTTTTGTTGTTTTTTTACAGAAGTCTTAAAAATGGTTGCCCGCCATATAGTGTTGTAGCGCTGCTCTTTCATCATTCATTTGCCTAACATTGTCAGATGTATATTTGAGCATATTTTCAAAGATTAGTGCAAGTAATGTTTGATCCTTTGCGGCAATGTCTGCAAACGCCGCACGCGATAACTTATAAGTAACGCAATCTTCTTTTGCTGTTGCTGTAGCACTGGCAGCAGCACCTGAAATAAAGCTCATTTCACCCACTAAATTTGAAGGTTTAGCCGTTCCTACGCGAATTTTTTCACCATGGCTTTCGCAATCAATATAAGCAGCACCTTCATAAATAATATATGCCGCGCTGCTGGGCTCGCCTTGCGCTATAATAATATCACCTTGACTAAACTTGGTTAGTTCAAGTGCCTCACATACAGCTTTTTTTTGTTTGTCTTCAAGTGGTTTTCCAAAAAAATTATCTTCTAACCATTCACAATTAATACTCATTTTTTCCTCCTTTACACTCTGATTTTAGTTAGTGTTAAAGGTAAGCGCAAGTTAGTATATTCTTTGTGCAGAAAAGTTAGCTAGGTCACAAAGTAGGGTGCGTATGTGTTGGTTTTGCACATCAGGCAGTAACGCGATGGCGCGGTCAGCATAAACTTGAGCTTTTTTCATGGCGTATTCCGTACCACCATGTTGTAGCACGCGATCGCGCACCCATGCTCGGTCACCTTCATGATAAGGATTTTCATCGCGCTCGGCGATGGTGTGTACGCGCGCTCTAAGCTCTGCATCTTGCTGCATAGCGTGAATAAGGGGTAAGGTGATTTTACCTTCTTCCAAATCATGACCAACAGGTTTGCCTGCGGCCTCTTCATCGGATAAATAATCCAAAGCATCATCCATCAATTGAAAAGCGACACCCAAACACATGCCATATTCAGTCATATCCTGAATGATTTTCTCCGATTGCCCGCTAACATGCGCACCGACTTCGGCTGCTGCTGCAAATAAAATGGCTGTTTTGCGTTCAATCACTTCCAAGCATTCTTCTTCTGTCATTTCCAAATGAAATGTACGGGATAGCTGTAAAACTTCGCCTTCAGCCAATGCGTTGGTCACATCAGCCATCAGCTTAAGCATGCTCATATCATCATCGTGCACCAGCATTTGGAAAGACCGAGAAAATAAATAGTCACCAACCAATACGCTGGCTTGATTGCCCCATACAGCATTGGCAGAGGGGTTGCTGCGCCTAAAATCTGAGGAATCTACCACGTCATCATGTAATAATGATGCGGTATGAATAAATTCAATCACCACAGCCAATGGAATATGGCGGCCACCTTGATAATCAAACATTTTTGCAATCAATAAGCACAAAAGCGGGCGCAAGCGTTTGCCGCCGCTATTAATAATATAGTGGCCAATGGCAGGAATCATGGGGATATCGGATTGAAGGTTGTCGTGAATGCAATCATTCACCAGCTTCATATCATCGGTACACAGCTTAATGGCTTGGTTTAAGGGGTTAT
>JALUHL010000056.1 GCA_027053695.1 Ghiorsea sp. | reverse complement strand
AAAATCGACCATAAAGTATGCGGTGGTGCAGCTTCTAAATGATGTATGATTAAGGATATATCAGGCTGAGTAAAAAGCCATGTGAGTACAAACAATGGTGTGGCAACGCTTAACGAACCAGCGGTCATGCTGATGCCAGACACATTGGCATGGGTGCGCTTCACCCAAATGGCAGATGCGGCATGGAATGTGCCAGAGAGCAATACCCCGCATACACCCCATATCGCAGATTTCCCCCATGATAAGCTTTCTCCGAAAATAACCACAAGCCCAGAGAAACCAATGAGCATGCCTACGATTCTTGCGCGAGTAATCAGCTCACCTTTTAACCACCACGATGCCATGATAGAAGTGATGATTGGGGTTAAACCAAACAAGAGAGACACCCACCCTGAAGGAATAAATTGCGCTGCCCAATAGACCAATACCAAACCCAGATAAAGCCCAAGTCCGCCGTAAAGGTAAGCAAGCCTTGCCTTTGGATGCCAAACTATCTTTTTACGAATCATTTGGGCAAAGATGAACATAAGCATTAGCCCTAAAACCATGCGGCTGGTGATACCAAAGAGAAAGCCTGCAGCTTGCCCACTCCATGCAATGGCAAGTGGGGTGGTGCTCCAAATCAAAACAACGCCAAGGTAGGCAAGGGATACGGGCATATCTTCTCCTATACATTTGTAACGCGGAGTATATTCAAGAAAAAAGCACTTATAGCCAGCCTTTTCAGATATTGTATAGTTGGCACATGATAAACCAGCATATAAACCTTAGGCATTAAAGCATGGCGATAACCTTGATTTTAGGTGGTGCGCGCAGCGGGAAATCTACGCGTGCTGAGGCGCTGGCAAAAGCCAGTGGATTGGATGTGTGTTATGTGGCAACCGCGCCAAACATGGATGATGATGCAGAATGGCAAGCGCGGATAAAGCAGCATCAAAACCAGCGCCCAGATGATTGGCAAGTGATTGAAGAACCACTTGATTTAAGCCGTATATTCAAATCAAACGCATATGCTTCATCGTTTGTGTTGGTGGATTGCTTGACCCTTTGGCTAAGCAATCTTTTGTATGCGAAAAAGGATGCGCAAACAGAGGTGGAGCATTTGTGCTCAGCGTTAAAAGCATATCAAGGTGATGTGGTGTTGGTATCCAATGAAGTGGGTTTGGGGCTTGTGCCTGAAACCGAACTGGGCAGAAGCTTTAGGGATGCGCAAGGCAGGCTGAATCAAAGTATGGCGGCGGTTGCAGACCATGTGGAGTTTATCGCAGCAGGTCTTCCCATGGTGTTAAAACAACAATCTATAACATAAGGCATACCATAAAAAAAGGCGACCTAAGGCCGCCTTTAACATCATAAAACGAACGAAGTTTTATTTCAGTTGTTTTAAGAAAGCAATAATTTCATCGCCTTTTTCACCACACATTTTTTGCGGTGGCATTTTTGTTTTCGCTTTGGGATTGCCAGTAAATTCTTTGACAGCCTTCTTGGAGTTGCAAATCCATTTGCGAAGATGAGCCTCATCCCAAGTCCAATCGGCATTAATTAAAGCTTTGGAATGCTTTTTAAAGCCAGATTTACCAGCCTTACGACCAAATACACCCAAAAGACCAGGCCCTACTTTACCTTTGTGGGTGAAATTATGGCATGTCTTACATTTTTTTTCAGCACCAGCAACCGCTTCAGTAGCAGCAAAGCCACTGACTAAAAATGCAGAGGTTGCCGCAATCATCAATATTTTCTTCATGTTATTTCCCCTTTTTGGATTGAATGCGCGTAGGTTTCTAAATGTTTTGGGCTGATTTTGCAAGATAAAAATCACAAATTTAGCACTTTAGGGTCATTTTTTGTTTATATCATTAGCTTAAGAAAGGGTTTAGGATTGGGCTTATGGACATTATACTTGCATCACAATCACCACGGCGGTTATTTTTATTGGAAGCTGCGGGGCTAAATGTGACAGTGCGGCCGAGTTTTATTGATGAATCGCCATTGCAGGGTGAATCAGCATTGATGATGGCTGAGCGCTTATGCAAGCTTAAAGCCCAAGCTTGTGATGCTGCTGATATGACACCCGTGATTGCCGCAGATACTTTGGTGGCCGTGGGCGTAGATGCAGGTGGAGAAGCTTTGGGGCAACCGCGAGACTTGGATGAAGCCAAAAGCATGATTCGTAAGCTTTCAGGCAACAAACATCAGGTGCACACGGCAGTTTGCGTGCGTTTGGGCGAAGTTTACCGAACACAAACCGTGACCACAGACGTCAATTTCCGCAGTATTTCAGAGGCTGAAATAGAGATTTATGTGCAACACAATGATATACTGGATAAAGCAGGGGCTTATGCCATTCAAGGCGGAGCATCAGGCTTTATTACGGGTATAAAAGGAAGCCTAGATAATGTGATTGGCTTGCCAGTACAGACCACGCTTGATTTAATAGCGCAAGTCAAAAAAGCACAGTTGCAAGGCGAGGCTTAAGCATGAGTACAGAATTATTGGTGAATGTTGCACCCTTTGAAACGCGGATTGCTCGCGTGGAAAATGGGCGCGCAGAAGAATTGTATGTAGAGCGCACGCGTGGCAAAGGGCTGCGCGGCAATATGTATTTGGGCAAGGTGCAGCGTGTGATTCCAGGTATTCAAGCTGCCTTTGTCGATATTGGTATGGATAGGGCGGGCTTCTTGTACGCAGGCGATGTGCCAGGTGCGCGCTGCGAAGGCGAAATCATGGATGCCGATGAAGAGCAAGAAGCCAAAGATGATGATGAAACATCATTGAATGTAGGCTACAAACAGAACATTGCTCCGATTGCGCAACTTCTGCGCGAAGGGCAAGAAATTCTGGTGCAAGTTTCACGCGAACCGATTTCATCCAAAGGCCCACGCTTGACTGCTATGGTTAGTCTTGCGGGTCGTTATTTGGTGTATTTACCTGAGCTTGACCATGTGGGCATTGCACGGCGTTTGGAAGATGAAGATGAGCGCACACGATTATTGGATATTGCTGAAGATATTAAGCTTGAAGGCAGCGGCTTAATTGTGCGCACAGTGGCAGAAGGGCATTCTAAAGAAGAATTGGAGCAGGATTTGAAATTCTTGGTTCGTTTGTGGCAAGATGTTGATGAACGCAGAAAAAAAGCCGCGCCAAAATCCATGATACACACCGAACTTAACCTTTATCTGCGCGTGATGCGTGACTTTGTTGATGATGAAGTGGATAAAATCCATATTGATTCTAAAGAAGCCTATGAAAGTATGAAAAGCTTTGCATCTCGCTTTATGCCAGAGGTGAGTAATCGCCTGTACTATTATCCGGGGAGTCGCCCGATATTTGATGTGTATGGCGTAGAAGAAGAAGTTAATCGTGCGTTATTGCGTAAGGTTGATTTGAAATCAGGTGGTTCGATTGTGATTGACCAAGCAGAAGCTTTGATTGCCATTGATGTCAATTCAGGCTCGTTTGTGGGCTCAAGAAACTCTGAAGAAACAAGCTTTAAAACCAACCTTGAAGCCGTACATGAAATCGTGCATCAGCTTAGGTTGCGCAATTTAGGCGGCATTATTGTGATTGATTTCATTGATATGGAAGATGAAGCCAACCAACAAAAGGTGTTGGAAGTTTTGGAAGATGCTTTGACGCGCGATAAAACGAAAACGCATGCCTTGCCATTCACCGAGCTTGGGCTTGTGCAGCTCACACGCAAGCGTACTCGAGATTCTTTGGGGCGTATGCTGCAAAACGAATGTGAGCATTGTGGGAGCACAGGGCTTATCAAAAGCAAACAAACGGTATGTTATCATTTATTTCGAGAGGTGGTTGCCGAAGCGCGCGCTTATCCCAGCGAGAAATTGATGGTCATTGCGCACCCGATATTGATTGATTTGATGTTGGGCGAAGAAAATGAAATGGTGGTGCAATTAGAAACGTTTTTGGGTAAAGAAATTAGCTTTAAACATGATGAAACCTTTGCTTTAGACCATTATGAGGTGGTGCTTCAATAACCGCTTTATCACCATTACGCTTATACATACACACGCCTTTTTGTCTGCATAAATGCCATTATTGCGATTTTAATTCGCATGTATTTTCTGAGCCACCATGGCAGGATTACACTCAGGCACTGCTAACTGAATTAAAATATTATGCGGAGCAACCGCAATTTGCAGGACGCAAAATCCATAGCATCTTTTTTGGTGGGGGTACGCCTTCGCTTGCACCAGCGCATTTGTTTGCCGAAGTTTTAGATGTTGCAAACAGATTATTTTCTTTCACTGATGATATAGAGATTACGTTAGAAGCTAATCCAGGTGCAAGTGAAGCAGGACGCTTTCGGGATTATTGGCATGCGGGCATCAATCGTTTGTCGATTGGTGTGCAAAGCTTTGATGATGCGGAACTCAAATGGTTAGAGCGCATCCATTCATCTAATGAAGCCGAAGCGGCTTATCAGATGGCTAGGGATGCAGGTTTTACCAATATCAACCTTGATTTGATGTATGCCTTGCCGCATCAAAGTTTAGATGAATGGTTTGTATCTTTGGAAAAAGGCATTGCACTCGCCCCTGAACATTTATCCTGTTATCAGTTGACTGTAGAGCCGCACACTGCTTTGCATGTCACCCAGCAAAAACAAAAGCTTGCTCTGCCCGATGAAGATTTAGCATTGCGCTTTTTCTGGGAAACACGCCATACATTGGCAGAGCATGGTTATGCAGCTTATGAAATATCGAACTTTGCTCAAAAAGGGAAGCATTGTCGGCATAATTGCGGCTACTGGCAGTATGATGATTATATCGGTATTGGTGCGGGTGCGGCAGGAAAATGGGATGTAA
>JALUHL010000055.1 GCA_027053695.1 Ghiorsea sp. | reverse complement strand
CAAACGCAAAAAGATTTCATTATATCCTCACCAACAGCTGGGCGAAAATACAGCACTCACCATGGGCATTAGCGATGACGATATGATAATTTGGGATCCTTTCAAACCTATGGGCGGCAACACTGAAGAAAGCATCAAAAATGCCAAACTCATCCTATGGAAAGGTTTTTGCTCGGTGCATCAGCTTTTTAAAGCCGAACATGCAGCCACCATGCGCAACAATCACCCTGATATTCAAATCTTGGCACACCCTGAATGCTCGCGTGAAGTGTGCGAAACTTCTGATTTTGTCGGTTCCACAGAAATGATTATCAAGCATGTTGCCGCTGCACCCCAAGGCAGCAAATTTGCGGTGGCAACAGAGCTGAATTTGGTCAACCGCTTGCGCATTGAGCATCCCGAACATCAGATTTGGTTTTTATCGCCCACGGTGAGCATGTGCTCCACCATGTTTCGCACCGACCCGCAACACCTTTGCTGGTCTATGCAGGAAATCTTGGGTGATAAACAATATCATCAAGTGTCTGTGCCGCAATCGCAGCAAGCTATGGCATTGGTATCCTTAAATCATATGCTAGACTTAGGCTGATATGAAAGCATATATGTCTATCCTTTTTTTGTGCTTAAGCTTTTCGTTTAGCGCACACGCCACTACCTTTGATGAGCTTAATCAGCAAGTGCAAAGCTTTGAGCAAAGCGAGCAAGCTAGATTTGCCCCTGCGGGGTTGCAGCGGGTCAAAGCATTTCAGGGTGCGGCTTTACTGGCATCGGAAGAGCAAGGCGGCTTTAAAGCTCAAGACTCAAGTAACTTGAATAAAGCCATCAGCAAAACATTACAAGCCTTGGACAATGCCAAAAACAATGCCTTAAGCTTTCAACATACATTTCCTGATCTACTGAGTTTAGAAAAAGAAGCGACCAAGGCATTGGTCTATCATCATAAGGCTAATATGCTACCTGATGAAGCTGTGCAGAATTTGTATAATGACGCAGAAAAGCATTTGAATACTGCCATCATCAACACGGAAAAAGGCAACCTTAACCTTGCAAGACAAGCTGCAAAAAAAGCCAGTATCTTTTTTAACAAAACCATAGATGCTGCTATGCCGGGTTTGGTTGAGCAAAGCGAGCGCGCATTATCACAAGCCGATGATGTGGGTGCTGATAAATATGCGCCGCGCACCTTTACATCTGCTGAAACCGCCTTTGAAACCCTTGAAGATTATGCCGATGACTTGCGCAAAGCCCCTGAAAAAAGAGAAGGCCTAAAGCGCCCTGAGCATATTGGGC
>JALUHL010000054.1 GCA_027053695.1 Ghiorsea sp. | reverse complement strand
CTTATCAGGTGTGGCTTGCCCTATGAATTTTGTGAAAACGAAAATTAAGTTGGCTGGTTTACCTGTTGGCGCTCAACTCTTCGTTATTCTTGATGATGGTGAGCCGATTGAGAATGTACCGTTATCATTAGAGGAGCAAGGTCAAGGCGTGTTAAGCAAAGAACAAATATCAGATAACCAATGGAAAATTTTGGTTGAGCGTAAAGTTTAAATATCCATGACTGACGACCTGCATCCATTTTCCAACCCTGGGCGTACCAAGCTTTCTTTGGTGAGCCGTGGTTTGGCATTGCCGCATGGCTTGCCGGAGGCTTCACGCTGGTTGGCGCAGACCAATGGTGCAGAAACCGTGTTGGATTTACGTTTACCATCAGGTCATTTTTGTTCTGTGCCTGTGGGTCAGCCTTATACAGAAGAAAGTGGTTTTTCGATTGCGTCGGTGCATGGTCATAAGGTTGTGCTTGAGTGTGGTGGCGAGCAGGAAACTGTAGAGTTGATTGAAGCACCAGCCTTTTATAAGCAGCGTACACGTCAAGGCTCGCGTATGGGTAGTTTTGCATCTTTACATGATAAGCTGCTTATTTTGCAACCTTTTATGGGCTGCGGCTTCTTTGCAAATAAGGGCGAAGCTTGTGCCTACTGTCAGTTTGATTCCATGCTTAATGAAGCAGAGCCTCCATTGCGAGACCCTTTAGAATTGGTTGAAGTTGTAGTTGCAGCCTTGGCTGAGCGAGAGATTGATACTGTGTATTTATACAATGGGTTTACACCATCGGATGATGCTGGGTTATCGAAATTATTGCCTGTGATTGCTTTGCTTCGCCGTCATTTGGGGCATAGGCAAATTGCTTTGGAAACAGTTGCGCCCAAGGATGTAAGCGTGATTGATGCGCTGTATGCAGTAGGCTTGGATATTTTTATTTGCAACTTAGAAGTCTTTGATAAAGCGCGATTTTCTGAGGTATGTTCAGGTAAAGCCAAACATGGTGGGCAAGAAGCGGTATTTAAAGCTTTAGGGCATGCGCGAAGCATTTTTAGGCCAGGTGCGGTGGTGAGTCATTTGATTGTAGGTTTAGAGCCAGTTGCATCAACAACTCTGGGTATGGAAAAATTAATTGCACAAGGTGTAGTGCCGTTATTGATTCCATTCAGACCTTTGCCAGATACGCCGTTAGCCCATCAAAGTATTCCATCCTTGGATGATATTGAAACGGTATTACTTAAACAATATCAGTTGTTGGAAGAGGCGCAAATCCCTACGCATAGGCTTAGAGATATGGGGCGCGTACTCACGCCTATGGAAAGTGGCGTACTTGATAGCAGTCGAACGGCAACACTGGCAACACGCTGGAATGTATCTTCTCTAGGGCGAAAATTTGATGGATGGATAGATAGCTTACGTAGGCACTTGCGGGTGAAGGAATCAACCAGCCAAAAGCAATCTATCCATCAGTTGATATTAAAAGAAATCAAACCATTTGCCGCCCTATTTATGATTGCGGTTTTGTTTGTTTTTGCGGTGCAAAGTGAGGTGCCGCAAGGTTTAAGTGTGCAAGGTTATTATGCATTGTCGATATTTGTACTGTGTTTAATCTTATGGGTAAGTCAGCTTCTTCCTCTACCCATTACTTCATTGCTGGGATTGGCATTGTTACCCATGTTGGGTGTACTTTCAGCTTCGGATGTATTTGCATTTTTTGGTAACCCTGCAGTATTTTTTATTTTGGGTGCGTTTATGTTGGTGGCAGGCGTGATGCAAAGTGGCTTGTCTGAGCGTTTGGCTTTGATGGTTTTGAAAAAAGCGGGCCATAGTGAGCAGAGGCTACTCATGACCATGCTTATTTTGCCTGCAAGCATGGCATTTGTGATGCCCGAACATGCAGTGGCAGCTTTGTTTTTACCCATTGCTTGGGAAACGGTGCGTGCGCTGGGGTTAAAGAAAGGGAGTGCTTATGCTCAAGCTATCTTTTTTGCTTTGGCTTGGGGTGCCATCATTGGTGGGGTGGCAACCTTGCTTGGTGGTGCGAGAGGGCCGCTTGCCTTGGCTTTGGTGGATGAGCTTACAGGGCAAAGTTTTTCTTTTATGCAATGGAGTTTGGCGGCATTGCCTTTGGTGTTGGGTGTATTGCTGATGGCTGCATTATTGCTACGCCATATGACCAAGGGCGCACGCTTGGATATGCAAGCGGTTCAAGATAAGTTCACGGAGCGAAAATTAGAGCTTGGGTCTCTTAGTATCAAAGGCTGGATGATGAGTTTGCTGCTTTTAGGTACGGTGGTGGCATGGCTTTTTGCAGGGCATGCCAATGCTTTAGCAAGTATTGCCTTGATGAGTGTGGTGTTGATGTTTGTCTTTCGCTTGGCAGATTGGAAAGATGTAGAAAGTCATGTGCAATGGGGTGTGGTATTGATGTATGGGGGGGCGATTGCCATTGGCAAAGCCTTATCGGACACTGGTGCAGCCCTTTGGCTTGCTCATACTTTAATTCCAGGCGATGTCACAGGCTTGGCGTTGATTGCATTGTTGGTGTTGGTGACACTTTTATTTACCGAAGGGGTGAGTAATGCTGCAGCTGTTGCCATTGTATTACCGATTGCTATTCCCGTGGGCGTGGTTGTGGGTATTGCGCCAGTTACGATTGCTTTGACCATTGGTATTATTGCGGGGTTTGCCTTTATGTTACCCATGGGTACTCCATCCAATGCTATGATTTATGCCAGTAGTTATGTGCGCCCATCTGCGATGTTGAAATATGGAGCTGTGCTTTCTGTTTCGGCATTTGTATTGTTTTTATTGGTGGCAAGTTTGTGGTGGCCCATGATTGGTTTGACATTTTAATGGGTTGCGTACGAAGGAGTTTGGTTTAAATGAATAAGATAGAACAGAGTATAACGTATTTACGTCAAGCAGAGCAATCGTTTAATCAGGTTGTGTTTGCTTGCAGCTTTGGTGCGGAAGATGTGGTGCTGTTAGACCTTATCAGCCAACATGCACCGCATATACGTATCATCAGCTTGGATACAGGCAGACTGCCGCAAGAAACGTATGATGTGATGGATGCGTGGCGTAAGGAAAAAGGCTTGGATATCGACTTATATTTCCCCGATGCGAATGATGTGGAAAGCATGGTGAAGCAAGATGGTGTGAATTTGTTTTATGATAGTGTTGAAAAGCGTAAGCAATGTTGTTTTGTGCGCAAAATCAAGCCATTGAAACGTGCATTAGAAGGTGCGGAGGCTTGGGTGACAGGTTTGCGTGGTGAACAGGCGAAAACGCGCGCTACCATGCAAGCAGTAGAAGATGATGCGGCATTTAGTATCAAAAAGTACAACCCGCTGATTGATTGGTCTGAACAAGATGTATGGGACTATATCAAATCACATGAACTGCCGTATAATGCGCTGCACGATAAGTTTTACCCATCCATTGGTTGTGCGCCTTGTACACGAGCAATCAGTGTAGGTGAAGACCCGAGAGCGGGGCGTTGGTGGTGGGAGCAGGAAGATGCTGTGGCAGAATGTGGTTTGCATGTAAACCCGATTACTGGAAAAGCGGCAAAGAAAGGAGCTTGATATGACAGATAAAGTTGAAGTAAAAGCGGATAAAAAAGATTTAACCTTGGTTTGTTTCAGTGGTGATTTTGATAAGGTTTTGGCTGCGTTTGTGATGGCGACAGGGGCTGCGGCAACCAATCGAAAAGTCACGATTTTCTTCACCTTTTGGGGCTTGAATGTGCTGAAGAAAGATTATGGGCGCAAGGCCTTAGGCAAAGGTATATTGGCAAAAGCTTTTAACTTTCTTATGGGAGGAAGAAATAAGTTGCCGCTTTCACGGCTTAATTTTGGTGGTATAAGCCCTTACTTGATGACGGGCATGATGAAAAAGCATAATGTGGCGACTTTACCAGAGCTGATTGAAGCTGCCCATGCTTTGGGTGTGCGTTTAGTTGCGTGCGAAATGGCATTGCATATTTTAGAGTTAGAGCGTAAAGACTTGATTGAAGAAGTGGAAGATGTGGTGGGTGTTGCCACATTCCTCAATGAATCAGAAAATGCGCATATCGTTTTTGTATAAATAGCAAATAAAAGGAAGCTAATATGGAATTTTTAGATATTACCAGCGAAACTTGCCCGATGACATTTGTCAAAGTGAAACTAAAGCTGGCAAAGATGGATAAGGGTCAGGAGTTGGAAGTCATCTTGAATGAAGGTGAACCTTTGCAAAATGTGCCTGCATCGTGCGAAGAGCAGGGGTATCAGGTGCTATCTATTGAAGAAGTGGGTGGTGGCAAACATCGCATCATCATTCAGAAGTAATTCGAGGCTAAAATGAGCAAACATAAACTAACCCAACTTAAAGCATTAGAAGCGGAATCTATTCATATTATTCGTGAAGTGGTCGCAGAATTTAGAAATCCTGTGATGTTGTATTCTGTGGGTAAGGATTCATCGGTGTTGGTGCATTTGGCACGCAAGGCATTTTACCCTGCGCCACTCCCGTTTCCACTGTTACATGTGGATACAGGTTTTAAGTTCAAAGAAATGTACGAGTTTCGTGATAATTTTTGTAAAGAAATTGGTGCCGATCTAATCGTACGTCGTAATGAAGATGCGATTGACAATGGGATGAATCCGAAAGAATTTGGCGTAGCCCGCTGTTGTGGTGCACTGAAAACACAAGGGCTCTTGGATGCTCTGGAAGAAGGTGGTTATGACGCTGCTTTTGGTGGTGCGCGGCGTGATGAAGAGAAGTCTCGTGCTAAAGAGCGTGTATTTTCTATGCGTGATGAGTTTGGGCAGTGGGACCCCAAAAATCAACGTCCTGAACTTTGGAATATTTATAACGGTAGGATTCATGATGGTGAATCGGTGCGTGTGTTCCCGATTTCCAACTGGACGGAAATGGATATTTGGTCATACATTCGCGAAGAGAATATTCCGATTGTACCATTATATTTCGCTAAAGAACGTCCTATGATTGAGCGTGGTGATATGTTGATTCCCTATTATGAAGAAAATAAAGATCAATACTTGGAAGGCGAAGAGCCAACCATGGTGATGAGCCGCTTTCGCACGTTAGGTTGTAGCCCATGCACCGGTGCTGTGCGTTCGGATGCCACGAACATGGATGAAATTGTGATTGAAGCAGCGGCGTCGAAGCGTTCGGAGCGGGAAACGCGGATTATTGATCATGGAAGTAATTCCATGGAAGATAAGAAGAAAGAAGGTTATTTTTAAGAATATTTAGCCACAGATGGACACGGATAAACGCAGATGTTTTAAGCATGTTCATTGTATCTGTGTGTACCTATAGCTTTTAAGGTTTTAAGGAAGAAAAGATGACAAAAGCAAATTTTGACTTGGTAAAAGAAATTGAACTGTTGCGTTTGGTGACGGTAGGTAGTGTGGATGATGGGAAATCAACCTTGATTGGTCGCCTATTGATTGATACCAAAGGCGCATTTGAAGATCAGCTGATGGCAGTGCGCAAGCAAAAGGGTGCAACCACAGTATCATCTGCTGCGGACATTGATTTGGCGATGTTAACCGATGGTTTGTCAGCAGAGCGTGAGCAAGGGATTACCATTGATGTGGCATACCGCTATTTTGCTACGCCAAAACGTAAGTTTATCATGGCAGATTGCCCTGGGCATGAGCAGTACACTCGCAATATGGTGACAGGTTCATCCACTGCTAATGCAGCAATTATTTTGATTGATGCGCGTCATGGCGTATTGGCGCAAACCAAACGTCACACACACATCTTGGGGCTATTGGGCATCCCGCATTTGATTGTGGCAGTGAATAAAATGGATTTGGTGGATTATGACCAAGCCACCTTTGAAAACATTCGTGAAGAAATGAGTGAATACTGTGCCAAACAAGGTATCAAAGATTTGATTTGCACGCCTATGTCTGCGCTTACGGGCGATATGGTGACCATTCGCGGTGAAAACATGGATTGGTATGAAGGAGATACCTTGCTTGAGACTTTGGAATCGCTTTCTGTGCTGGATGATTTGGATGAAAAACCATTCCGTATGCCAGTGCAACTGGTGAATCGTCCGCAAACTGCAGACTTGCCTGATTACCGTGGTTTTATGGGTACAATTGCATCGGGTACGGTTAAGGTTGGTGATGGGATTACGGTTGTACCATCAGGTTTGTCTTCAACAGTCAAAGAAATCGTAACCTTTGATGGCAACCTCGAAGAAGCCTTTGCACCGCAAAGCATTACTTTAACCTTGAATGATAATATTGATATTTCTCGTGGTGATATGTTGGTGCATACGGGTGAGCCAACCACAGGTGAGAAATCATTAACCGCCAACGTATGTTGGATTGGTGATGAGCCATTGGAACGCCGTAAGAAATATATGATTAAGCATACTACGCGGCAGGTTAAAGCTTTGGTGGATGATGTGGTCTTCAAACGCGAGATTCATACGCTTGAAAAAGAAGATGCGGATAGCTTGGCGATGAATGAAATTGGACAGATTAGGTTCAAGCTGCAGCAGCCGTTAAATTGCGACAGTTATGCTGATAATCGAATGACAGGTTCGTTTATTATCATTGACAGCTTCACCAACAACACCGTTGGCGCAGGTATGATAGTCTAATTGGTTTATCTCACTGCTATTTTGTTCCAGTACTGCGTTAAAAGTGCTCACTTACAAGTTGTAGGCTGCGTGCTTTTGCCTTGTACGGAAACAAACTTTCAGCCAGCTAAATCCAATTAAAGTCTTGTTGATTGTAGCCTAGAGGTTGCTGGTTATGAGTTTTAACGAGGATACATTTTCTTATTTGCGTCGATTAGCTGAGAACAATAATCGCGATTGGTTTAATGGGCATAAGCTCGAATATGAAGCCTTGGTGCGAGAGCCTGCATTTGCGTTTATCGAAGAAGTAAAACCACAACTTGAGAGGTTATCACCACATTTTATGGCGAAGGCCAGTAAAATGGGCGGTTCTTTGATGCGGGTGTACCGCGATGTTCGATTTTCCAAAAATAAACTACCCTATAAAACGAATATAGGCATCCAGTTTCGTCATGAGCAGGGTAAAGATGTGCATGCGCCAGGGTTTTATGTACATATTGAGCCAAGTCGCGTGTTCATTGGCGTAGGCAAATGGAATCCTCATGCAGATGGTTTAAAGATGATTCGTCAGCATATTGATACCTTTCCACAAAGTTGGATGGATGCACAAAGTGAAGCTCAATTCCGTAAGCATTTTTCCTTGAGTGGGGAATCATTAAAGCGTGCACCCAAAGGTTATCCGCAAGACCATCCCATGATTGATGAGCTCAAACGAAAAGATTTTATTGCCATTGCTGATATTGACCCAGAGTTGGTTTTAGAAGAAGACTTTGCAGACATTGTAATGGGTTACTTTGAGCTTGGCGCACCGTATGTAAAAGAGCTTTGTCGGGCTGTGCGCGTTCCGTTCTAAAACATTGATATTTTGCCTATTAGCCTTGAAACTTTTACGGGCAAAGATGTTTCTGTTCATTTTTGCGCAGCCAAAAACGAACCAAAAACCTGCCCCTATATAGCTGTGTATCTTCGTTGTTTAGCAAAAGCGGGCGCAGAATTAGAACATTCTGCTTTATCCCTTCTTTTGCCAACCACCTTAGCACAGCTATAGCAGGGGAAAACTCGTCATTCCCGCGTAGGCGGGAATCTAACTATCTTTTTTTCTTCGCACTCTTCGTGGTTCATTCATATTCCTATGCGCAACTCTGCGACCTATACGATTCAAGAAATAGCAAACTAGACAAACTTTAGCATACCTTTAACCTTAGCTTTTTGATGTGGGAGTGTGTGGTGAGCAATCAAGATAAGCAGCAAGATTTATCATTTGAGCAGGCATTGGATGGTTTGACGACTATGGTTGAGAAACTGGAGTCGGGCAAACTATCGTTAGAAGAAAGTGTAAAAGCTTTTGAAGAGGGTGTGAAGCTTTCACGCCAATGCGAAAAGCTGCTGGATGATGCAGAACAACGCTTGCAAGTGCTTGATGCTGATGGCGATGCTTGATGCAAGCACCAAGCTTTCTTGCTGAACATGCCGTATCGGTAGAACAATACTGCAAACATATTTTAGAACAAAAGCGAGCGCATGTGCCTGCTCGTTTGCTGGATGCTATGCTGTATTCCTTACTTGCAGGTGGAAAACGCGTGCGCCCTGCATTGGTATTGGCCTGCTATCAGGCTTGCGGGGGTAAGGATTTAAATGCTGCTATGCCTGCTGCGGCAAGCATTGAGTGTATGCACACTTACTCTTTGATTCACGATGATTTGCCTTGTATGGATGATGATGATTTAAGGCGCGGTAATCCCACCTGCCACAAACAATTTGATGAAGAAACAGCAGTGCTTGCTGCCGATGCCTTGCAAGCGCTTAGCTTTGAATTATTAGCTGATTTGAATATGGATGCTGAGATTCGCCTTGCTTTGATAAAGGATATGGCGTTGGCTGCAGGTATGCAGGGTATGGTTGGTGGGCAGATGATGGATATTTTGGCTGAAAACCAAGCGGTTTCTGATGTGTTGGAAGTGGAACGCATTCATGTGCACAAAACAGGAGAATTGTTGCGCTGGTCTTGTGAGGCTGGTGCGCGTTTGGCAGGGGCTGATGCATCTCAATTTGATGCCTGTTCGCGGTTTGGTAAAGCTGTGGGTTTATTGTTTCAAATTGCAGATGATATTTTGGATACTACGGCAAGCAGTGAGATGTTAGGCAAAAGCGCTGGGAAAGATGAGGCGCAACATAAGGCAACGTATGTATCGGTGCTGGGTGTGACAAAAGCCCGTGAATTAGCGAATGAAATGTGCGAGATTGCGCTGGATGCTTGCGCACCATTGCAAGAAGATGCCAGCAAACAGCTTAAAGATTTGGCTGTGTATATTCTCAAGCGAGGGCAATAATGTCAGACACAAAACATAGAGACTTATTGCATTCAATTTCGGGCGTGCAGGATTTAAAACACCTCAAAACATCAGAGCTGCCCGAATTATCACAACAAATGCGTGATTATTTGATTGAAACACTTGCACCCATTGGCGGGCATTTGGGCGCAGGGCTTGGCGTGGTCGAATTATCTGTTGCTTTGCATTATGTGTTCGATTCACCCAAAGATAAAATCGTCTGGGATGTGGGGCATCAAGCTTATCCGCATAAGATTTTGACAGGTCGTTTGGAAGGTTTGCCAACCATGCGCCAATATAATGGTTTGAATGGTTTTACCAAACGCAAGGAATCGGAACACGATTGCTTTGGCGCAGGGCATGCGTCCACTTCGATTTCAGCCGCTTATGGCTTTGCTATGGGTAGAGACTTGCAAGGGCAACATCACCAAAGCATTGCGGTGATTGGTGATGGGTCGCTTGGTGGTGGTATGGCGTTTGAAGCGCTGAACCATGCTGGTGGCAATGACAACAATCTCTTGGTGATTTTAAATGATAATGAAATGTCGATTGCACCAAATGTGGGTGCGATGTCATCCTATTTGGCACGGATTATCACTGATAAGAGCTACACCAACGCAAAAGAAGCTGCAAAAAAAGTGCTCAATAAAATGCCTGCAGTCTTTGATGTGGCCAAACGTTTTGAAGAGCATGTCAAAGGCATGATTACACCAGGTACCTTGTTTGAAGAGCTTGGCTTTCGCTATATTGGCCCCATCGATGGCCATGATTTTGATACGCTGCTGCCCACCTTAGAAAACTGTAAAGATTTGAAAGGCCCTGTTTTGTTGCATGTGCTGACCAAAAAAGGTTTGGGTTATTCTCCTGCCGAAGAAGACCCCGAGACTTGGCATGGTTTGGGCCCATACTGTTTGGATTCTGGCACGCCCATTAAAAATGCAGATGCACCCAAAACTTATACCCAAGCTTTTGGTGATACCCTGATCGATTTGGCCAAAGAAGATGAATCCATTGTAGCGATTACAGCTGCCATGCCAGGTGGCACAGGTTTGACCAAGTTTGCCAAAGTTTATCCAAAGCGTTGCATAGACGTGGGCATTGCCGAGCAACATGCGCTTACGTTTGCTGGCGGGCTTGCTTGCTCTGGGTTAAAGCCGGTAGTCGCGATTTACTCTACATTTTTGCAACGCGCTTACGATCAAATCATTCACGATATTTGCATTCAAAATCTACATGTAGTGATGTGTTTGGACAGGGCAGGCATTGTCGGTGCTGATGGCGCGACGCATACGGGCATGTTTGATATTGCTTACCTCAGATGTTTGCCGAACATGACAGTGATGTGCCCCAAAGATGAAGTAGAACTTTCGCATATGCTTAAAACCGCTTTGGAAGACATGGATGGGCCAGTGGCGATTCGTTATCCGCGTGGTTCAGGGCTTGGCTTAGACGCTGAAACGCCTAAAGCTTTACCTGTGGGTCAAGCGGAGCTGATTGCAGAAGGCAAAGATGGTTTGATGATTAGTGTGGGAACCCGTTTTTCAGATGCGCAAGCCGCCCATGATACGTTGGCGAAAGAAGATGGTAAGGTTTTGGCATTATTAAACCTTAGATTTGTAAAACCTTTGGATGTAGCAAGTATTGTGCAATACTTGCCTAAAGGGAAACCATTGGTGGTGATTGAAGAAGGTGTTGGTAATGGTGGTATTGGTGAGAAGATTGGGGTTGAAGCATTAAAATCAGGATGGCACGGTTCTTTTGTCCATATTGCTATGCCCGATGCTTTTCCCGAGCATGGCACGCAAGCTGAAATCTTGCGTGATTTGAAGTTGGATAAAGATGGTATTATAGAGCAAATAAGGAGTGTATTATGAATAAGCATATTTTATGGGTTATAGCTTTAGCTTTTTTGGTGTCTTGCCAAGATAAGACGGTGCAACAACCAGATGTGAACACATCAAGCGAGTCTGCAACGAAAGCACCAGTTGCAAGTGTAGCAACTGAAAAACCAGCAGCGGCAGACAAAGCGGCGGCAGACAAAGCGGCAGCAGAAAAGGCGGCAGCAGAAAAGGCAGCAGCAGAGAAAGTAGCAGCAGACAAAGTAGCGGCAGCAGAGAAAGTAGCAGCAGACAAAGTAGCGGCAGATAAAGCGGCAGATAAAGCGGCAGATAAAGCGGCAGCAGAAAAGGCGGCAGCAGAAAAGGCAGCAGCAGAAAAGGCAGCAGCAGAAAAGGCAGCAGCAGACAAAGCAGCAGCAGAAAAGGCGGCAGCAGAAAAGGCAGCAGCAGACAAAGCAGCAGCAGACAAAGCAGCAGCTAATAAAAAAGTTGTTGCGCCATTGGTGCAAGGTAAACAACCGATTAAAAGCGAGCCCAACCCAGCACCTGTTGACAACATGCAGCTTAAACCTGCTGCGGCCATGAGTTTAGAGAAGGCCAATATGTTGACGAAAAAATGTAAAGCATGTCATGCAACGGATAAAGATAAAGTGGGCCCAGCGTTTAAGAAAGTTCAAGCCGCTTATGGCTCAGCTGATGCTTTGGCTGCTGTTTGGGAAAGTGGTTTTGCTGTAGAGAGTAGAAAAGTTGCAGCATCTGATGCCAAGTGGAAGAAAAAAGCGAAAACCATGACGGGGCAGTATAAAAAATTGATTAAAAAACAAGTTGAAAAAGGTAAGTTTACCTACAAGGAATTAGCTGAGGCAGTTTTTGCGAAGTAATTTCACCACTGATGTAACTTACTTTTACCAAGCTTTGTGTAGCAAGCCATTGCTTGTTAAGGCTTTATTTGTAGGCTTTGTCCATGACTAATCAAGCTATAACCATAGCGAAACCATTGAGAGGACATGCGCGTGGCGTGATTCCTATCGCGCCTGATGGTTATCCTTTTATCATTGGCTCTGCCATGGTGGCGATGGTTTGCTTGAATTCGGGTTGGATGTTTTTGTCCACTATAACCAGTACTTTGTTTCTGTTTATATTATATTTCTTTCGCGATTTTGAGCAAGATTCGCCGCAAGATGAAGGTGCTTTTGTTTCCCCCGCCAACGGTAAAGTGATTCGTGCAGAAAGCAGCGAAGATGGTGGGGTGCGTGTTGATATTTTTATGAATGTCTTCGATGTGCATGTGAACCGAGCACCCATGAGTGGTACGATTATGAACATGGAATATACAGAAGGCAGATTTATGAATGCAGCGCTTGAAGAAGCGTGTGATGAAAATGAGCGCAATACATTGACCCTAGAAACCGAAAATGGTGTGCAAGTAACTTTTGTGCAAATTGCAGGTTTAATTGCGCGGCGTATTGTTGCTTACGTTAAAGTGGGCGATCAAGTTAAAGCGGGGCAACGTGTAGGTATGATTCGCTTTGGTTCGCGCGTTGATAGTTATATGCCTGCAGGTTTTGAGCTCAATGTTGAAGTGGGCGACAAAGTCGTTGCGGGTAAAACAATTTTGGCGAGTGGGCTCAACCATGGAAAATAAAGAAAGTCGCCCCGTTCACACCATCAAGCGCCGTGGTATTTATATCTTGCCGAGCATGTTTACATTGCTGGGTTTACTCTGCGGTTTTTATTCGCTTGTAAGCTCGATTCAGGGCAATTATGAGCATGCAGCATGGGGCATTATTATTGCTGCAATTTTTGATATGTTAGATGGTAGGGTAGCGAGGCTTTTAAATGCGGAAACCGCATTTGGTGCTGAACTGGATTCGCTTGCAGATATGATGTCGTTTGGCGTTGCACCTGCCGTACTTGTTTACCTTTGGGCTTTAACACCGTTTGAGAAATTAGGTTGGTTAGCTTCATTTTTGATTGTGGCAGGCTCCGCATTGCGTTTGGCACGATTTAATGTGCAACTTGCAAGCCAAGATAAACGTTATTTCCAAGGGCTGCCAACGCCTGCGCTAGCTTTGATGATGGCATCAGGTGTGTTGTTTCACAATTCATTTAATGCAGAACCAACAGGTATCATTTGGTTGGTATTGAGCGTGGTGCTTGCTTGGTTGTTGGTGAGCAATGTGCGTTTCTTTTCGGGCAAAAATATTGATTTAAAACAAAAACGACCTTTTGCCATGCTGGTGATGTTGTTGGCGGCGGTTGTGGTGTTGGTGTTAGATCCGCAGACGGTGTTGTTTCCCGTTTTCTTAGGCTATTGCATGCATGGCCCCGTGCTTAGCGTGTGGCAAGGGCAGCAGACCGCACGATTGCGTTTGAAAAAACGCTTAGCTAGAGCCAAGAAAAAAGAAGCAACAAAGGATGATGCTGACACCGAGATTAAACAAGGTGCTAACAAGCAAGGCACAGATGAAGATGGTAAGAGTTGACAATGCTATTCAAGCTTGCGCATACTCCGCACCATGAAGTTCAATATGTTTAACCTGCACCTGCTCTTTAGTGATACACTGTTGTGTAGCGTTGGCTCGTGCGTGGACTAAATACAAAGAAGTATTTCATTTAGTTATCAAGTTTACGAGCCACGGTTAATCCCGTGGCTTTTTTGTTTTAGGCTCTATAATGGAGCGTGAGGAGAAAGAAAATGTCTGACCGTTTATATATTTTTGATACCACATTGCGTGATGGTGAGCAGTCGCCCGGCTGTTCGATGAACATTGAAGAGAAGTTACGCATTGCTCATGCGCTTGCGGCATTGGGTGTGGATGTGATTGAAGCAGGGTTTCCTGTGGCATCACCTGATGATTTCACTTCGGTAAACCGCATTGCCGCTGAAGTACCTGATGCGATGATTGCAGGTTTGGCAAGAGCGCACCCCAAAGATATTGATGGGGTGGCAGAAGCGATCAAACCAGCAGGCGATAGAGGGCGTATTCATACGTTTATCGCAACCAGCCCCATTCATATGGAAGCTAAGCTTCGCATGAGCCCTGATGAAGTGGTGGAGCGGGCTGTAGCTGCGGTGAAGCAGGCAAGAAATTTGGTGGCAAATGTGGAGTTTTCCGCTGAAGATGCAGGGCGCTCTGATGATGATTTCTTGTGCCGTATTGTTGAAGCTGTGATTGATGCTGGGGCATCAACCATCAATATCCCTGACACCGTGGGCTATATGACCCCTGATGAGTTTGGTCGCAAAATCAAGTTGTTGCGTGAGACTGTGCCCAATGCTGACAAAGCAATCTTTTCAGTGCATTGCCATAATGATTTGGGTTTGGCGGTGGCCAACTCTTTGGCGGCTGTGGAAAATGGTGCAAGGCAAGTGGAATGTACCATCAATGGTTTGGGTGAGCGTGCGGGCAATGCTGCCATGGAA
>JALUHL010000053.1 GCA_027053695.1 Ghiorsea sp. | reverse complement strand
TCACCTCCGCGCCCCAAATATATTTATGCAGTTGAAGCTGCAAGCGAACAGGCAGTTCATCTTCAACAATCCATGCCGCCAAGTCTTTGGGGTTAAGGCTTCCCCATGTGCACGACATAAGCACAGTACACTTATCAGCAAGCTTATACTCATCTAATATATCTTTTGCCCACTCATAATCAGTCCTATCCGTGAGCACGATTTTAATTTCAGTATTCGTGCGAAGATACTGCATGTTTTGCCAGCGATTGCGCCCTACCTCACCACTGCCCGGGGTTTTAATATCAAGGATAACCGACACAGCTTGGGGCACTTGAGATATATCATAAGCGCCTGCTGTTTCTAACTGCACATGGGGATATAAAGGCAATAAAGCCTCTAATAATGCAGTGCAGTTTCTTTGCGCCAACGGTTCACCGCCCGTCACTAGAGCTAGCGGTGTTTTCTGTTTGGGTAATGTCTCCAATATCGTTTCAAAGGTTTGGGGTTTCCCTGAATCCATAGGTATCGCCTGTGGCGTATCGCAATACACACAATTTAATGGGCAGCCCGCAAGCCGAATAAAAGTACACGGCATACCTGCCAAAGTACTCTCACCTTGCACACTTTGATAAATTTCATGAATGCGAAGCGATTTCGCCAAAGCCGTGTTTATTTCTTCGCTCCACTGCCAGCTTGCGCTGGAGGTAATGCTTTTAGTTCCGCTCTTGCTCGTTCAGCTGTTCTTCCATCAGGGTATGTTTTTATAACACGCTCTAAAGCCTCACGTGCTTTATCATTCTCTTTCATAAGACGATATACAGAAGCGATTTTAAGCAGTGAAGCTGCATGTTTTGGGCTTTTTGGATATTGATTTGCCACCACCGTAAATGATTCTAAAGCCTCTTTATTTCGCAGTAGCGCAACCAAACTTTCGCCCAACCAGTAATAAGCTTGGTCAGTATATTCACCTTGAGGGTATGCTTTGATGACTTTTACAAAACCTGACGAAGCCTCATCGTAGCGACCACTTTTCAACGCCAGATATGCAGCTGTATATGCATTCTTTTCATCTGCATTTTCTGCTTTTTTACCCACAATAATATTTGCATTTGCAACAGGCGTATTGGGCATTGATTTCGCAGATGCCGCCGCAGACAAAGCATCCAAACGGTCATTCAATGCTTTAGCTTTTTTCGCTTTCTTGGGTTTACGTTTTTTTGCAACAGCCACTTTATTCTTCTGAATTGCCGATTCTAAAACGACTATTTTGGTTTGTTGCTCAGCACTTAGCCTTTCCAAATCTAAAATTCGGTGGTCAAGAACTTTCATTTTTTCTTGTAACTTGGCATTCTCAACATGAGCGTCTTGTAGTGATTGGATCACTAAGCTTTTATCTTGAGACCATGGCTCTTTTTCTGGCTTGGTTGTCACACAGCCCGAAATCAACACCAAAGACAAAGCCACCGACATAGTCGATGGCTTTATATTCAAGAAAAACAACTTCACGTCGTGCTTCTATGTATTAACGGTTAACAATATCACCGTGACGATTTTGAGCCCAGCAAGCTTCGCCAGAGCGCGAACATACAGGACGCTCTTCACCGTAAGACACTGTGTCAACACGAGCTGCATCCACACCGTTTGAAACCAAAATGTCTTTCACTGATTTCGCACGCTCTTCACCTAGTGCTAGGTTATACTCTTTGCTTCCGCGTTCATCACAATTGCCTTCAACAGTGATTTTAACATCTGGGTTTTTGTTCAACCATTTTGCATAAGCTGTAAGGATTGCTTCGCCAGCAGAGTCAATTTTTGCACTGTTAAATGCAAAGTACACTGAGTTCGTTGATGGCTTCATTGCTGCCGCTTTAGCTGCTGCATCTGCCGCTGCTTTATCTGCCGCTGCTTTGTCTGCTGCTGCTTTATCTGCCGCTGCTTTATCTGCCGCTGCTTTGTCTGCCGCTGCTTTGTCTGCTGCTGCTTTGTCTGCTGCGCTCATTTGACCTTTAGTGAAGTTACTTTGCATTTGAGCATCGCTTTTTTTACCGCTACAACTTGCTAGCGTTAAGCTCGCTGCTGCTAAAGCAATCAAAGCCAATTTAGAATATTGTTTTAAAATCATGGTTCCCTCTCATTTCTTATTAAGTTTTGTCATGCAATCGAAATATCAGCAAATTCAACTATATAAATACTATATTGTCCAGCCTTTATCTCAAATCATGTTATACAAAACGGAACCCTAACCGCCTTGCTTAAAAAATATTGTGATATTCCTCATGTTTCTTTAATGTTCCTTGGTCTAAAGTTTCGCTACTGATTGGCGATAATGGATGCAGAGGAGTTGTTATGTTTGAAAAGCGAGTGGTATTGAGTTCTGGTATTTTATTGTCTGGTCTTTTGCTGAGTGCGCAGGCGCAAGCGAAACCAAACTACCCTAGCGCACAACCTGCCATTTATAATAATGCTATTGGTTGCACTACTTGCCATAGTGGAACGCCGCAAACAGAAAACAATGCCAATACAACATATGGTCTTTTATTTGGTAATGGTTCTAATGATGATAATGGCGGTGGGCTTTTATCGGCATATATTGCACTAGAACGCTACGATATTGACCGGGATGGTTTCAGCAACGGACAAGAGCTTCGCCAAACTTCGGGTTATTTTGATTCCGCAACACTGATCCCCACCCTCACCAATCCCGATATGACTGTTACAAACGGTGCTGCCAAAGCAGTGGACGGTGGTGCTGTCACCGAACTCAATATCACTGGCTCATCTTTTGCTAATGACATCACATCCTTTGGTAAAAGCGCCGCTGGCGCACCTGCAACGGGTACGACAACGACATTTATGTATAAGTTTGGTGGTATGCAAACTGGTGCAACGGCCACTTTTTACGATGAAAACAATACTATCATTGCTTCAACGCCCGCGAATACTGCAGACGGCAGCTTTGCTACAAACCTTATCCCTGGAGATACTACCCTAGACGGCAGCATGAATATCACCGTCAAAGATGAAGGTGTGTTTGATTTATATACAACCGCCAAACTCCAAGCGACTGCAATTGCAAAATATACAGCATCCACGCTACCCTTGGCGAGCACCCTGACAGTCAATCCATATGCAACTATTAACCCTTACGCAAAAGTTAGCCCTACAGCTACCATTGATAACTATGCTGTCATTGATGCTTATGCCGTGGTAAGTGACGGTGCAAGAGTGGGGCCTTATGCCCAAGTTAAGTCTTATGCCTATATTGCACCAAATGTTGACCTTTATTCTACAGGTGGCATCAATACTTACGCACAAATCAATCCTTATGCGCAAGTCACTGCTAATATCACTGCGCCTTCTACTGTTATCCCTTCCCCAAACGGCGTGGGTTATGTTCAAGCAAAATTTTCTATTACAACAACAGCGCCTATTATCCCAAATGTAACAGGCCGTGGTGAAGGTGGTGGCGGTAGCACAGGTGGCCTTCACTGCATGACCACGGGGCTCGGTTTGCAGGGGCTATTGTTCTTTGGCTTATTTGCCGCAGGTTATATGATTCGCCACAAACGCAGCTAGATTTTAGCATACCAACAACTTTAAAGGCTCTTGTAGAGATACAGGAGCCTTTTTTATTGGGGCGTGTTTGGTATTAACAGACCTTAGCTTAAATCTTCAAGCTTCCAGCGCGGGTTGGCATCCCAATCATCATGAATATGGTCGCCACGTTGAAAGCGTAAAAAGCCTGCATAAGCAATCATAGCTGCATTATCTGTGCAGTATGCCAAATCAGGCACAAACACTTGCACACCATGTTTAGCGGAATCTTGCTTCAGCTTCTCTCTTAATGTTTTGTTCGCAGCAACACCGCCTGCAATCACAAGGCTTGAAATATCTTCTGCTTGACAAGCTTTCATGGCTTTCTTCATCAGCACATCTGCAATGGCTTCTTCAGTTGCCGCAGCCAAATCTGCTTTTGCCTGCGCATTAAAATCTTCACAACCTTTGGCTGCATACATCACTGCCGTTTTAAGCCCTGAAAAGCTAAAATTAAAATTGGGTTTGTGCATCATGGGGCGCGGAAGCTTGAATTGCGTTGCATCACCCGATGTTGCAAGCTCAGCAATTTCAGGGCCACCAGGATATGGCAAGCCAAGCACACGCGCTGCTTTATCAAAGCATTCACCCGCAGCATCATCAATGGTTTGCCCAACCACCTTATACTGCCCCAAACCATCCACACGAATCAATAATGTATGCCCGCCAGAAACCAACAACGACATAAACGGAAACGCTGGCAACCCTTCAGGGCTTAACCCCGGCGCAAACAAATGCCCTTCCATATGGTGAACAGGCAACACAGGAATATCATTCACCAAACCTGCACTACGCGCATAACTTACACCCACAAGCAGTGCACCCATGAGCCCTGGCCCTGCGGTGACGGCAATACCATCAATAGAAGACCAATCACAGTCTGCATCAGATAATACTTGCTGCGTTAATGCAGGAAGCACCTTCAAATGTTCGCGTGATGCCACTTCAGGCACCACACCGCCAAACTTGGCATGGGTTTCAATTTGCGATGCGACCGATTCCGCAACAATGCCTTTGCCACCTTCATAGATAGCCACTGCCGTTTCATCACACGATGATTCAATACCCAGAATCCGCATCAGCACCCCTTATTCATCATACTAGCTAACCAGCTAAACCAACCCGCCAAACTTTACGCATAAAAAAAGGTTTATACACATCAGCGTATAAACCTTCTCATAATCTTACTCAATATGGCTCCCCGAGCAGGACTCGAACCTGCGACATATGGATTAACAGTCCACCGTTCTACCAACTGAACTATCGGGGATTAGCGCGGCGAAACATAGGAATGCACCCTTATATTGTCAACAT
>JALUHL010000052.1 GCA_027053695.1 Ghiorsea sp. | reverse complement strand
CAAAGGATACCCCCACTGAATAATCAACCCCTACAACTTATTTTGTTTGATTGTGATGGCACATTGACTGATTCGCATGGTGCCATTGCGCAAGCCATGCAAAAAGCATTTACAGACCACGGTTTGGCAGAGCCTGATTATCAAGATGTGCTGTCGATTATCGGCTTATCTTTGGTTGCAGCGGTAGAAAAGCTTGCGAATGACACTTTGGATGAAGCCACCAAAGCAAAGGTTGGTCAAGCCTATGCCACAAATTATAGGGCGATGGAACATAGCGTAGCGCTGTATCCGCATGTGATAGAGACTTTAGAAACACTGCAAATGCGGGACTATCAGATGGGCGTGGTGACAGGAAAATCCAGCCGTGGTTTATTGCGGGTGATGGATGTGTTTGATTTGCATAGATTTTTCCCTGTGTGGCGCACGGCAGATATTTGTTTGTCCAAGCCGCATCCCGCTATGGTGTTAGAATGTGTGCAAGAGATGGGTGCTACCCCTGAAAATACTTCAGTGATTGGTGATTCCCGCTTTGATATTCAAATGGCGAATGCAGCGGGTGTGCGTTCTTATGGAGTATCGTTTGGTGTGGAGTCTGCTTCGGCTTTAAAAGCTGAAGGTGCATTGCATGTGTTCGATAAGTTTGAAGATATATTAGAGGAATACCCTAAACTCACTTAACTTTAAGTGAATTTTCATCTTACATCCTGTACCTTGGCTGCATGATATGGTTTATTGGAATTGCTATGCTGCTTTGCGCTATCATGTATGGCTATATTGCTTGGCGCTTGCGTGTACCATCCACCACACTCAATCGGCTTGCTCTTGCTTATCTTTTTATCGCTTGGGCAATGTCACTTAGCCCAATCATTTTTCACTACCAACAAGTATCGGGTGCTTGGGTGGATAGGCTGACATGGTTTGTTTATATCAATATGGGTTTCTTCTCACTCTTGATGGTGGTATATCTTTTGATTGATGTGTTTCATATTTTATTTCGAGCAATAAAACCCCATTCAGAATCTAATTTAGAGGCCAATTCAGAGCCTAACCAAGAGCGGCGCACGTTTATGTCGTCCACAGTCAGCCTTGGTGTGCTTGGTGCAACAGGGGGTATGACAGGGTTTGGCATGAACCAAGCCTTGGGTGGTGCATTGATTAAAGAAGTGACTGTGCCATTGGGCAATGTGCCGCAAGCATTGCAAAAGTTAAAAATTGTACAATTTACCGACTTGCATGTTGGGCCCATGATTAAACGTGATTATGTAGAGACACTGGTGCAGCAAATGAATGCCTTGCATGCGGATATGATTGTGA
>JALUHL010000051.1 GCA_027053695.1 Ghiorsea sp. | reverse complement strand
ATGACTAATTCATCCTTATAAAACAGTGGTTTATGTATCATTCCATGATAGTCTAATGAGATGAAAAAATCTTATATTCCAACCACATCCATCATCTCACACTTCGAATCCATTGAAGACCCGCGTATTGAAAGACGGAAGCAACATAAACTCAAAGACATCTTTTTTATCACGCTTTGTGCATCAATTTGCGGTGCCGATAGTTGGGTTGCCATTGAAACGTTCGGCAAGGCCAAAGAAGCATGGTTTACAAAGCTTCTGTCATTACAAAATGGGATTCCTTCCCATGATACATTCGGCAACGTCTTTTCAATGATTAACACGGAAGAATTCTGCCATTGTTTTAGCCGCTGGGTGGATGATTTACGGCAGGTAAGCAAACTCGACATCATCAGCATTGATGGCAAATGCTTGCGTCGCAGTCTGGATGCAAACTCAAACAAAGCAGCGATATATATGGTAAGCGCATGGTCATCTCGCAATCAGTTGGTATTGGGACAGCAACGTGTAGATGATAAGTCCAATGAGATCACCGCAATACCAAAGTTATTGGCACAACTGGATATTGCAGGCTCCGTGATCACTATAGATGCCATGGGCTGCCAGACCAAAGTTGCTGAAGAAATTATCGATGGCGAAGCTGATTACATGTTGAGCCTTAAAGGAAATCAGGGCACGTTACATGATGATGTAACCTGTTTCTTTGAGTCGGAACAAACCTCCCCACCGGTTGGCTTTAAAAGCATTGATGGAGACCATGGTCGTATCGAACAGCGCACCGTTCGGGCTTCGAGTGACATTGAATGGCTTAAAGAACGCCACCCTCATTGGTGCGGCCTGCGTAGTATTGTGGCTGTAACAGCAGAGCGTGAATGTAAAAGCGGCAATAAAAGTGAAGAAACGCGTTATTTTATCAGCAGTTTAGATGTTACTGATCCATCACGACTCGGTTACATTGTTCGTGCGCACTGGGGGATTGAAAACAACCTACATTGGGTGCTGGACTATGCTTTTAATGAAGATTCCAACCGTGCGCGAAAAGGAAATAGCGCGGCAAACATGGCTGTGGTTCGGCATATTGCACTGAATCTGATCAAAGCCGATACATCATCCAAAATAGGCATTAAGAACCGAAGGCTTAAAGCGGGGTGGGATAATGATTATTTGGAAAAAATCTTAATGGGAAAGTGACGGTTTTAATGCGATTGCCCTGAGCCTGACAGCGACAGCCAATGGCCCAGATACTTATAATCTGACTTCTGCCAATACACCAACCAATATTACTGGTGCAATCAGTGTAGGTTTTAAGAATAGTCTCGGCACAGCTGTTGTAGCGTTAACGCTGGGTGCAACAGCGGCACAGACAACAGCTGCTGCGGGTGCAACAACAATTACAGTACCTTCTGATGGTGTTGCTAATAATAGCCTTAATGGTATTGCCAATGGTGATTTTGTTGTTATTGGTGCGAATGTGTATAAGGTGAATGTAACCGATAATGCTACAGGAAACTCAATCATTACATTGAATACTACAGGTAACCTTCCAGATGGCGTAACACCAGTACCTACGGTTTTGGCTGCCAGTGTGGTAGTCGGAACGCTGATTGCCGAGCTGCAAACCTTTGATATGACCATTGCGAGTGTGAGTACGAAAAACAATAAAGCAATTGCAGCTAGTATTTCAGTGACATCAATTGCGACATCTGCGACTAATACAGCATTAAAAGCGAATGGTGTGCATGTCACCAATGTGGTGAACGTGACCTTTGAGAAATTTGTGCGTAATGTGACGCTAGCTAATGGTACTGCACCTGCAACAGTGATTAACACCTTTAATTTTTATCCATCAACTGGTGCGGTAACCGCTAAAACAGGTAATGTGCTTGAATATGCAATTCGTGCTACAGCACCAGCAACTGCACCGTTGGCAGGTGCGACAGTGACTGATGCCGTGCCGACATTTACGACTTATGTGCCGAACTCAACACTTTTGAACGGTATTACGGTTGCAGGTGATAGCGCGACTTCGCCTTTGGCTGCTGGTTTAGCTATCGATGATAATGCGGCTAGAGCTGCAGCTGCAGCTGCAACGGGGAATATCGCAGCAGGTGGTGTTGCGGTGGTGACTTTTCAGGTGACTGTTCAATAACAAGGTTTTAATTTGAACCTTTTGCAACATATCTTTGCTCGCATTGCGCGCGCGCTATCTGCTTCGGCAGGTGGCGCACGTGCTGTGTGGGCGATGATGTTGTTGGTGCTATGGACGGGTGCATCAGCGTATGCGGGCACCATTACCAATACAGCACAATTGCAATATACGGGCTTACCTTCTGCTTTAACGGCATCAGTGAATGTAGGCACAACCAATAGTACAACATTAACAGGCAGTTTTAATCCTGTATCGGTGAATGTCGGTGGAAGCAGCACTGCAACCATCACCTTGACCAATACAGGCGTAACAACGCTGGCTGCAGGCGCAGTGGTAACAGTCACGCCGCCTGCAGGAACAAGCATGAGCATCAATGCAGTCGCAGGAAAATATGCTGTAACGGTGCTTGCCAATAAGGATATTCAAGTTACTACACTAACAGCATTGCCATCAGCTAGTGCATTGAATATTTCAGGCAATGTGGCGGTATCTGCAATAGCCACGCCTGGTAATATTCCCATGAATATGAGCCTGACGGCAGCGGCATACCCTGCACAAACGGCAACAGCTAATCTGACTATTGTGAATAACCATGTGCTGGGGCAAATTACTTTGCAACAAGTTGATGCTAATGGTAATTACACACCTGCTAAGGTGTTCCATGCTGGTGCTCCGATTGGTGTGCAGGTAAAAGATGCGGATCTGAACACAAGTGCCTTAACCGTTGATAGTTATACCATTACTTTAATGAGCAGTGGTGGCGATAGTGAAACCTTACAAGTGATAGAGACTGGTCCGAATACTGGTGTATTTGTAGGAAAAGTGACATCAAGTGCATCGCCCATAGCACCTATAGCTAATAATGGTGTGTTTAGTATTGCTGCGGGGCAAACAATTACCGCGCAATATACCGATACAACACTGCCTACAGGTCAAGGTGTATCCAAGGTGGTGACCAGTGCGGCCGTACTGGTGGATCCGTTCGGTGTTATTTTTGATTCTTCGACTGGGGCACCTGTGTCAGGTGCAAGTGTCAGCTTATTAAGCTGCCCAACACCAGCAACATGTGTACCAGCAACAGTATTCGATATTGATGGTGTGACCCCCTTTCCTTCGACATTAACCAGTGATGCACAAGGTAACTATCGCTTTCCATTTATTAACCCCGGCACATATCAATTGCAAGTCGTGCCACCGGCTGGCTATAGTTTTGCCTCGCAAGTACTCCCTGCGACGCTGGCAGCCAATCCCCTGACCAGTGCGTATGTGGTGATTTCACCACATTCTTATGGGCAAAGCTTTGTGGTTAGCCCTGGACCAGCGATTCATATTGATATTCCATTGGATCCGAAAGTGACGGGGTTATTTCTAACCAAAACGACATCCAAGCAAACTGCGGCGATAGGAGATGCGATTCCTTACAGCGTAGTGGTTGAAAATACCAGTACGGGCAATGTTGTAACGGCAACTTCTGTTCTCGATCACTTGCCACAAGGGCTACGTTATAAGGCGGGCACGGCAAAGCTTGATGGTGTTGCTATTGCCGACCCAAGTATTGCGGCCAATGGGCGTACACTGACTTTCTCATTGGGAACCATTGCTGTAGCAAGCAAGAAAACACTCAGCTATATTGCGATTGTTGGTGCTAATACCCCATTGGGTACAGCAAGTAATAGTGCGAGTGCAAATGGTACGCAATTGGCGACAGCGGTATTGTCGAATATTGCCAAAGCGGATATTGTGATTAAAGAGGATTTGATTTCATCCAAAGCCTTTTTAGCTGGCAGTGTATTTGTTGATGAGAATATGAATGGCTTACAGGATCAGGGTGAGGAAGGCGTGGCTAAGGCGCGGATCTTCCTTGAAGATGGGAGCTTTGTGAATACCGATCAAGATGGTGCTTATCATTTTGAGGGGCTTGAGCCGGGTACCCATGTCGTGCAGTTGGATACTGATTCATTGCATCAGCAATATCAGCCTGTGGGATTAAAGAATACACGTTTTTCTGGCAATCAATTGTCACAGTTTGTGGATCTTAAAGGTGGAACACTTTGGCGTGCTAGCTTCCGTGTGATTCGTAAAGAAGCGCCTTCTTCGCCATTGCATGTTGAGCAACGTATTCAAGCCGATGGTGATATTTTTGATGTGGAAATTCAAGTGAAGCATGATGGTGAGATTAAGCTCGATACATTAAGCATTCATTATATACTGCCTAGTGGTTGGCAATATCAAAAAGGCAGTGCGAAGCTGAATCAATCTGCCAGCATTGAACCTACGCAGGATGTGACAGGGCTGGCATGGGTATTAGATGCAGCTGAAAAATCACAAACGGTTTCTTTCAAAGTGAAGCGTGGTGGTGATACGGGTGATAAAGAATCAGTGGCTTATGCACGCTTTGCTTCGGCAGGTAGTCCGCATGGGCACAGTGCTATGGCAAGCGCAAAGATTCATGATGAGCAAGTAGAGACTTATCAAGAGCACAACACGGTGTTGCACCTGAATTTTGCTACACGTCAGGCGAAACTAACAGCTGGCATGCAAGGTGAGCTGAATAAGCTGGTTGAGGAGCTTGAGAAACTCGATATTGTATCGTTAAAGGCTACTGGATATTCGGATAATGTAGGTATTGCAGCTGCTCACAGAAGTGAATTTGCAAACAATCAAGAGCTTTCTAAAGCACGTGCGCAAGTAGTTGCAAATTATTTGAAAGAAAAACTTGCTTTGAAAGGTGAGCAAATTGAAGCGCAGGGCTTGGCTGATAGGAATCCCATAGCC
>JALUHL010000050.1 GCA_027053695.1 Ghiorsea sp. | reverse complement strand
GCATAAATCTCTGAATAACTTTGAATTTTCACCAAAAAATCTGCCACACTATCAAAAGAATAATGTTTAATAGGGGCATGCAGCTTTTCCACTTTCAAACCCTTGGTTTGCACAGTCTCATGCACAGGCGCATCGGAGAAGTTGGTCTTTCCCCTATGATATAAGCGCACAATATATTCAGGATACCAACCACAACACTTGATATGTTTACCCCGATAATAATTATCCCTACGCACCTGATAGCAAACCTTTTCATCCAAAGGCTTATGCAACAACTCTTCCGCAAGTTCAGGTGACACTACTTCATCAGCATCCAGCGAAAACACCCAATCATGGGTAGCCAACGTTGCTGCATACGCCTTGGTTTTACCAAAGCCAAAAAACTCACCTTCAAACACTTTTACATTGTTAAAACCTTTAGCAATGTCCAAGGTGTTGTCCGTAGAACCATTATCATAAATCACCACTTCATCAAATGCACTTAAAGAGGCTAGGCATTGCTCAAGCTTTCGCTCTGCGTTTTTGGTAATCAATACCACAGAAATATCAGCCACGCGCCACCCCTTCTAAACATGCAAGCAACTGCTGCATATGCCTATCCATATGAAATCGTGTATCCACAGAAGCCTTGGCTGCTTCTGCGTACTGCTTAGCTACATCAGGCTTGCTGTATATCTGATACAACGCATCAAACAAGCTTTGACTATCGCAAGATTCAAACAAAAGCCCAGTCTCCTTGTGGCTAATAATTTCAGGCACACCACCCCGGTTACTTCCAATCACAGGAACACCCACACTCATCGCCTCAATCAACACCAAACCAAAAGTTTCTTCAATAGTTGGCAACACCAGCACATCGCAAGCCTGCATCACACACCGTGGCTCATCCACAAAACCAGTAAAAATCATGTGTTCCTGTAAACCAGCATCATGCACCTTTTGTTTTAAGCTGTTCAAATAGCTTTCTTGCATGGGATGCCCCACCACCAAAGCCTTGAAAGGCAAGCCTTTAACTTTGGCTATTTTCAGTGCTTCTAATAAAAACTCATGCCCTTTCTCAAAAGCAATGCGCCCAACCAACGCAATCAAAAAATGATTTTCTTCAGAGTCATAGGCCTTTCTTCGCTGCTGTATAAGCGCTCTATCCACATCAGGTAGTGGCTCAATGCCTAAATAGTTCACTGAAATATCAGGGCGCACATCATCAGGAATAAACCGCTTCAAATCATCTGCCATGGTTTGGGTAATCGCCATGATATGATCGATATTTCGGTATAAAAAGCGATGAAAGAAGCTGTCTTTGCGCGAAGGAAACTTCATATGTC
>JALUHL010000049.1 GCA_027053695.1 Ghiorsea sp. | reverse complement strand
TGATTCGCAGCGTGAACCTTAGCCAAGCTGAAATTTCTGAGCCCAATATCGATGGTGCTGTACTTGAACGTTTGGGTGATGACCATCATTATGAATCAGTCGTTGATGGTAGGCGGGTCATCGTCAGTGAACGAAAATATGCTATTTTTCCACAGCAAACGGGGCAGCTAGACATTCCCCCCATACAATTTGATGGTGTGATAAGTTATAGCGGCAGCTTGTTCGCGCAGGGCAAGGCGATTCGTTTGCGCAGCAAGCCTTTGTCAGTTCAGGTTTTGGATAAACCCGCAAGTTGGGATAAGCATGACCTTTGGTTGCCTGCAAGCGAGGTAACACTTGAAGAAATATTGCCTGATGGCGCTTTACCTGAATATCGTGTGGGTGAGCCGTTTACGCGTAGCATTAAGCTGCAAGCGCAAGGCGCAACAGCAGCGCAGTTACCGCCTTTGTTAGAAGGAAAAAGTATTGATGGCTTCAAAATGTATCCTGATCAGCCCAAGTTGAAGCAGGCAGTGAACCAGCAAGGTTTGGTGGGTACTCGAATTGAGAAAGTTGCTATGATACCCACGCATGCTGGCACACTGCATATTCCCGCCATTCAGGTGAAGTGGTGGGATACGGATAAAAACATGATGCGCACAGCTATGATTGCAGGGCGTGATATTGAGGTATTGCCTGCTATACAAAGCAGTTCTGCACCTAAAGCACCTGTACAACCCCAGCCTTTAGCACAACAGCAAACTACACCTGCCGCTTCAGTAGCGCAGGATAAAAGGGCTACACAAGTTGAGTCGGACACACAATCGTGGTGGCAATGGGTAGCGTTACTGTTCATGTTTTTGTGGTTGGTTACATTGTGGTTATGGTGGAAGTTTACCAAACGCCAACCGCAGCAGCATACGCAAACCGAAGCATCTCAAGTCATGGATATAAAACCAGCGCAAAAGGCCATACAACAAGCTTGCAAATCAGAGGATGCTAAAGCGGTGCTTCAGCATTTGCCTGCTTGGGTTGCAGCTTGTTATCAAGATGAAAGCATTCAATACCTAGCGCAAGTTAAAGGCTTATCATCTGCTTTAGATAAAGAGATTGAGAAGCTAGAGCAAGCGGTGTATGCGGCGCAAGGTATAGCATCATGGTCATGTGATGCGCTTTTCGATGCATTGCAAGCATTACGCAAGCAAGCTGCGCCAAACGCAAAAGAAGACGTGGGTCTAAAACCCTTGTATGCAAAGAAGTAACAAGGCTTAGAGCTAAAAAAAGGGTTTGTGATTGCTCACAAACCCTTTGTTGATATGGTGCGCCCACTTGGACTCGAACCAAGGGCCCACGGATTAAAAGTCCGCTACTCTACCAACTGAGCTATAGGCGCATTGGCGCGCATTATGGTATTCCCTTGCGCGCTGTCAAACAGAAAAATAGGCTTAGCTGTTTTGCTCTCTTTCAATGGCACGGTAGCCAATATCTTTGCGATAGAACCCACCGTCCCAATCCAAGTTTTTCAAGGCTTTATACACAGTTTGTTGCGCTTCTTGCACAGTTTCACCCAAAGCGGTGACACCCAGCACGCGGCCACCACTATTCACGATATGTCCATTTTTTTCTGCTGTGCCTGCGTGAAACACAGTTGTGCCAGCTTGTTCTACGGCATCAATGCCTGCAATGGTTTGTCCTTTTTCAAACTCGGCAGGATAGCCATCGGATGAAACCACCACACATAACGCTTTGCGCGAATCCCAATCAAGGCTAACACCATCCAAGCGTGACTCTGCCGCAGCCAATAAAACTTCGCCTAAGTCGGATTTTAAACGGCTCATCAAAGGCTGGCATTCAGGGTCGCCAAAGCGGACATTAAATTCCAATGTTTTAAGTCCATTTTTGGTGAGCATCACGCCTGCATACAATGTGCCGATAAAGTTGGCACCGCGCGCTTGAAGCGCTGCAATAATAGGCTTAGCAATCGTTTCCAATACTTCTTGTTCTACAGCATCGGTTACGCATGGTGCAGGGCTATATGCGCCCATGCCACCCGTGTTAGGGCCTTGGTCACCATCCAATAAGGCTTTATGGTCTTGCGAAGATGCCAGTGGCAAAATCGTATCCCCAGATACGATAAATAAGCATGATGCTTCCTCACCCTCTAAAAACTCTTCAATCACGACCTGCGAGCCCGCATCGCCAAAACTATTGCCAGCCAACATATCACGAGCCGCTTCAATGGCTTCTTCTTCGGTTTGCGCCACAATCACGCCTTTACCCGCAGCTAAGCCTGATGCTTTGACCACGATAGGTGCACCAACTTGACGAATATAAGCTTCGGCTTGGTCAGGGTCAGTGTGGGTTTCAAATAAAGCCGTGGGTACACCTGCTTCATCCATCAATGCTTTGGAAAAGGATTTGCTGCCTTCAAGTTCTGCGGCAGCTTGGTCAGGGCCAAATACCGCAAACCCTTCAGCACGAAGCTTATCCGCCAAACCAAGTACCAAAGGCACTTCAGGGCCAACCACCACAAGCTTGGGCTGCTCATCGCGTGCCAACTGCATCAAACCATCAATGTCTTCTGCGCCAATATTGATGCAACGCGCCTCACGCTTGATGCCTGGATTACCTGGCGCGCAGATGACTTCATCAACTGAGTCCGAACGTTTTAATTTCCAACATAGTGCATGTTCGCGTCCGCCGCCGCCTACGACCAATACTTTCATTTGTGTGTCCTCGTTGTTTTCTTTTCTCAATCTTATTGTTGCTACTGAATTGCTGCTGTTACATTTTATACTTACGTTGCAAATCTCGTTTTACATCGCGTTCTTTGCTGTCTTGCCGTTTATCATACATTTTTTTGCCGCGCCCTAAACCCACTTCAATTTTAGCATAACCACGGTCATTAAAGAATATTTTAAGCGGCACAAGCGCTAAGCCTTTTTCTTTGAGTTTGCCAAGCAGCTTGTTCAATTCTTTTTTATGCAACAACAACTCACGCGTACGCGCAGGGTCAAGGGGATTGTTGCGCGCAGCAGGTTTGTAGGGGCTGATATGGCAGCCAATCAGCAATAATTTTTCATTGCGGATGATGCAATGGGCTTCCTTAAGGTTGGCTTGACCCGTACGCAAGGATTTCACCTCAGGCCCTGTTAAAATCATGCCTGCTTCATAGGTCTCAAGGATGTGATATTCGTGCCGCGCACGCTTGTTTAAAATTGCCATGGACGAATGATAGGGGCTAGACCACCAATGTCATCAAAGCTTTGGTGATGCCGAAGATGATAGGGCCAAGCACAGCTTGAAAAATACCAAACATCAATAAACCAACAAGAATGAAAAAACCGTAAGGTTCGATGCGCTCCAGCTGATATGCCAAGTGATTGGGCAATAAACCGACAGCAACACGACCACCATCCAAAGGTGGAAGTGGGATAAGGTTGACCACAAAAAGTACCACATTGATGATAATCGAAGCTTGCAGCATGGCAGCCAAAGGTTGCGTAAACCAATGCATGGCTTCGGGAAGATGAATGGTGACAGATAATAAACCCACGGATATGAAAGCAAGCGCAAGGTTGGTGAGTGGGCCAGCGAGGGCAACCCAAACCATGTCTTGCTTGGGATTGTTAAGCTTAGCAAAATTGACAGGTACAGGTTTGGCATAGCCGAAAATAAAAGGCGCACCCATGATGACCAATGCGGCAGGGATGAGGACTGTGCCTATAGGGTCGATATGTTTGATGGGGTTTAAGGTTAAGCGCCCCATCCAACGCGCGGTGTTGTCGCCTAGCTTATCTGCCACCCAACCGTGGGCAACTTCATGCAATACAATCGCCAGCAAGACGGGTAATGCCCAAATGCTAAGTCCGCGTAAAATTGATTCTAATTCCATGATGTTTAGACCTCGTTAAGTGTAGGTAATTGCGCTTTGATGCGTTGGCTAACCGCATGCATTTCTTCAGCAGCATAAGGCTTTGCAGGGAATAACCCCCACACTGGTTTTGGCCATGCAATATCATCCTTGAAGCGTGCGATATGATGGATATGCAATTGCGGCACCATATTACCTAAAGCTGCGACATTGATTTTATCGGCTTGAAAAATATCTTCAATGGCTTGGGCTAAAGTTGATGATTCATGCATCAACAATTGCTGCTCACTTGTTGATAAATGATGTATTTCTCGAATATTCTCGCGCTCAGGCACCAAAATAAACCAAGGGTATTGGCTATCATTGAGTAGCAGCAATAAGCACAGCTCAAAGCGCCCTAATACTATGCAGTCTTTTGCCAGTTGCGGATGTAAGCCTTGTATGCTTTGGCTCATAGATAAGCTTCTCGGTAGAAGCGACTTGCTTGGATAAGGTCATGAGGGCGGCCAATATCAAACCAAAAACCTTGGTGTTGGTAGCCAAAGCATTTCTGGCTTGCGATAGCCTGTTGCATAGGCTGAATCAAGGAAAAGGGCTGTTCGCTAGGATATTGTAGCAATACATCTTTTTGCCAAGCAGATACACCCGAGAAGGTGAGTGCGTTTGTGTTTTTCGGCGTAACCCAATGCTGCTGCAAACTAAAATCACCTTCGGGGTTATGATAAGGGTTGCTCACCAAAGCCAAAGCGCAGCCTTGCTCTGGGCAAAGCTTAGACAGATGCGTATAATTGATATCTGCCATGATGTCGCAGTTGTGCACAAGCATGGTCTCCTCTGCAGGAAGCAAATCCATAGCTGTGCGCACGCCGCCACCAGAATCAAGTAAGGTTTCTTCATAACTATAATATAATCTGGCATTGAGATGGCTTCCGTTGCCCAAGATGTTTTGAATTTGGTCAGCATGATGATGCAAGTTGATGGCAATATCATGAATGCCTAATGCAACCAGCCTACGAATCACACGCACAATCGCGACTTCGCCCGCGATAGGCATCAGGGCTTTGGGTTTATCTTGGGTAAACGACTTTAGTCTACTGCCCATACCTGCAGCTAAAATAACGGCTTG
>JALUHL010000048.1 GCA_027053695.1 Ghiorsea sp. | reverse complement strand
TTGGCCCAGCATTGATGACCCAAGTTTGCCCTTTTAGGGTTTGCTCCGTTAACAACGGCAAACATGCTTGCACAATACTTTCTGGCTCTGCCAAACGCCCAGCACCCTGCTCACCACACGCCAATTCACCTTGCACAGGTTCAACCACGGAAAAGCCACGCTCTTGTAATAAACCAACATTGGCTTGGGTGGCATCAGCCTGCCACATGCTCACGTTCATCGCAGGCGCCATCAATACAGGTACATCGGCAGCCAACACCAAGGTCGTCAACAAATCTTCAGCAATACCACGCGCAAGTTTGGTTAATAAATTCGCTGTTGTAGGTGCAACCACCACCAAATCTGCCCAACGCGCAAGTTGAATATGCCCCATGCCATGTTGTTCAGTTAAATCAAATAAATCCGTGTGCACTTTATGACCGGATAAAGCTTCAAAGGTTAATGGGGTGACAAATTCCGTAGAAGACTTGGTCATCACCACTTGCACGTCCACCCCCTGTTTCATCAGCAAACGCATCAGCTCCACCGCGCGGTAAGCAGCAATGCCACCACCCACACCCAGCAAGATATGTTTGCCTTGGAGCATCATGTTAAGCTTGCAGCTCTTTTAAGCGCGCCAACACATTAGCAACATGCTCTTTGACGCGAACCTTGCGCCAAGCTTCTGCAACCACGCCATCTGGATTGATGATAAAGGTTGAGCGCTCAATACCCATATATTTCTTGCCATAATTCATCTTTTCTTGAATCACATCAAAAGCTTTGCAAAACGCCTCATCACCATCAGAAACCAAAGGAAAGTTTAAAGATTGTTTTTCAGTAAACCCTGCATGAGATTTCAAAGAATCCCTGCTCACACCAATAATTGTTGCATTGGCAGCACTAAAATCAGGCAAAGCATCGCGAAACTCTTTTGATTCTGTGGTACAGCCTGGTGTGTTGTCTTTGGGATAAAAATACACAACCACCCATTTCCCCAATGTATCAGCCAGCTTAAACTTGGCTTCAGGATACACATCCACTTCCAAATCAAGCGGCGCTTTTTCACCTACATTTAATGTATAATCCGTCATGATTTCACCTCCAAGCAGTTTTTGCGTACACTCACGCGCCAAACCGTAACCCAAGGACAGATAAAATGCAGCAACAGACCATCCATATTCAACCCAAGTCCGTTTTCTTAGCCCAGCCGCGCGGCTTTTGCGCAGGGGTTGAGCGTGCGATTGAAATTGTTGAACGCTCCATTGAAGTCTTTGGTGCGCCTGTGTATGTGCGCCATGAAATCGTGCACAACAAACATGTGGTCGAGTGCTTAAAGGCTAAAGGTGCGATATTCATTGAAGAAGTATCCGATGCACCCGATGGCGCGGTATTGATTTTTTCTGCACACGGCGTGAGCAAAAAAGTGCAAGAAGATGGGAAACAGCGTGGGCTTAAAATCATGGATGCAACATGCCCCTTGGTGACCAAGGTGCATTTAGAATTATTGCGCCACTATGCCAATGGCAATCAAATCATTTTGATTGGTCATGCGGGTCACCCTGAAGTGGAAGGCACTATGGGGCAGGCTCCAGAGGGTGCTGTGCTTTTGGTGTCTGAGCCTGAAGATGTGGCAACATTACAAGTCAAAGATGAAAACAAACTCGCCTTTGTCACCCAAACCACCTTAAGCGTGGACGACACCGTGGATGTGATTGCTTCACTACAAGCTCGTTTTCCTAATATCCAAGGCCCTAAAAAAGAAGATATTTGTTATGCTACAAGCAACCGCCAAATGGCAGTCAAAGATTTAGCAAAAGTATCCGATTTAATCTTGGTGGTCGGCTCCACCAACTCATCCAACAGCAACCGCCTGCGAGAGGTTGCCGAAAAAGAAGGCTGCAAAGCTTATTTAATTGATAACGCGAATGGGATAACCTCTGATATGCTGCTTGGTGCGGAGCATATTGGCGTGACTGCGGGTGCATCTGCGCCTGAAGTATTGATTCAGGAAGTGGTTGAATTGTTATCCCAAGAAAATAAACATATCGTGCAAGTGCGCGAAACCGTCAAAGAAGACGTACATTTCAGTATCCCTAAGGAATTAAAAGCATGAAACAAGCAGAGATTCATTTAACCCCCGCCGCCATCGCCCAGTTTGAAGCCAAATTAGCTGAAGCTGGCAAAAAAGCAGTACGTCTTTCCTTGCGCGAAGCAGGATGTTCTGGGCTAGAATATGTGCTGGATTTTGAAGATGCACCAAGCGATGGTGATTTATATGTAACCTATGATGGTGTGACTGTCTATATCGCTGAGCAATATTATGATAGTGCCATCAAAGGTTTAGAAATTGATTATCAAGAAGATATGCTTTCCTCATCATTTGTTTTCAATAACCCCAACAAAAAAGGTGAATGCGGCTGCGGAAAATCTTTCTCTGCTTAGGTCTAAAGGCTAAAAAGAGCTACCCAACCTGATATAAAATTGATTGCCGCCAATCGCAGCATCCAAGCCTTTGGCAATGCCCATCTGCATTCTAACCCGTAAATTATAAAATAGAATCAAGTCCGCACCGATTTCAGCACCAATACCTGCATAAGTTTTCGCCGCTTGAATGCTGTTACCTGCTCGACCTGCATCAACAAAGATTTGCCCAAACACTTGATGAACACCAACAGGGGGAGACATCCAGCCTCGTTCAACTCTACGGATCGGGAATCGATATTCGGCTGATGCAAGCGCCATGGATTGCCCCGTGAGCGCTGCTTCTCCCGCACCATAACCACGCAAGTTATATGTACGTTGGTTCAGTGTAGCACTGGCTGGCAATGGGTCTAACACATTAGGGATAAGGCTTGCATTGCTCACACCGCCAAGCAGAAAAGGTCTAGACAAGCTATCACCTTTGCCCACATCCAAACGCATAGCCAAAACTTGTTCGCTGCCCAAATCCATAAATGCTCTGCCTGAAAGCGTGGTTACATTGCCAGTGTATGTACCACCCAATCCTTTGCCTGACTCAAATTGCGCCGACAACACATAACCCGTAGATGTATTGCTGATACCTCGGGAATAAGTCAGCCTTGTATCATACACCAAGGCTAACCCTGCCAAAGTATCTTGAAACTTTAACCCTGTGGCGGTGTAAGATGGTGCAAGCCAAGCAATGTCGCTTGTTTGATGCTGCAATGCGGTGTGTACCGTCAACCGCTGCTGTTGATGTAACCACGGAAAAATGAGTTCTGTGTTTAAGCTTTGTTTCTCTGTTAAGGCAATCAATTGGTTTTTATTGTCGAAACTTGGCGTTTGCAGCTTTTTCGCATTGATTTTAAGCAATGGATACCAACCATCATAAATGTAATCAAGGTTAAACACGGGCGACTTCGACACCGATTGATAACCTGCATACAAGGTATAGTTATGGCGGTTGAGTACATCTGAACCAAATACCGCCGCACCAAGCTCCACACCTTGATTGCTCAATGCAAACACAGGCAGCCACGATGTTGGCAATGCACTATCCCAGGGCGAATAATCCCTTGCTTCTGATATATCAATGGGCTGTATGTCCAACTGCTTCCCTGAAAATACTGTGCTGCCATGTTTGGTTTGCACTGGCTTATGCATAGGCTGTGATAGCTTTGTCACCTCAAAGCCTTGCTCAGCAAAATCCGCACTCAACAATGAACCATCAGCAGCCAAATACGGAGAAAATGCACCACCCAAGACTTGCGTAAGCTGTTGTGTATCGCCTAACGCATTGCGCATATATATATTATACACACCACCATAATCAGCGGAAAACACAATATCATGCGAACCATCCACAAAGCGTGCATCGGTTTGAATCTGCATATCATTTGTCATTTTCGACCATGTATGGCTTTGCATATCAAAGGTTTCCACATCCCACCCTGAATCTTGCCGCCAAACACTGGATACCAATAGCCTCCCATCATCCGACCAATCTAATCCCGATAATGTTTCATCATCTTTGCCCTGCCAAAGCACCTCCAAAAGCTTGCCTTCAGCGTCAAGCAAATGAATCGCATGTTGCCCTCGATAATTTTTAATCGCTACAATGTTTGAACCATCTGGTGACCATGCTGCATCAATATACCTCGCGCACTGGGTAAGTTGTTTGCTATGCCCATCCTCATCCACACGATAAATATCAAAATAACGGTTCGCATTATCGCAAGTGTCTGGTTGCACAAGCAGTAAACCTGCTTGTTCATGCCAGTCCAATTTCGCATTGCCATTTAATTCCAAAAGTGCCGTGGTTTTACCCTGAAACTGCTGCATGAGTTTTGCACCGCGAGCGAGATTATCGCTCACATAAAATATTCGCCCATCATGCGCTTGAAGCAATGAGCGCTTAAAATCGCCCGTATGGGTTAAAGCTTCACCTTCCACGATACCTTGCTGTTTTAGCTGTTGAATTTGCGGGTCAAACCTGCGCTTAAGATAAGCTTCAAATTCTTGCCAAAGCGCACTTAAATCTTTGCCCAACACATCTTCATAAACTGTGTTAATTGCAAAAGGAAGCCAATGGTCAGAATAGCTAGACACAATCTTTTGCAAGGTTTCTTCGCCATAAGTATCAGCGATAAATTGTTCAAAATACACACCATACAGGTAACGGCTTGTACCCAACGGCCAGCTCACCATAGGTTGATTAATTTGACGAAGTGGTTTGATGCCGCTTTCCACTTCCATACGCATCAGCATTTGGAAATACGAACTTTGCCCACGCCCTATGCCCAGTTGTTGATCCGTTTCATAATAGGTTGCCAATCCTTCATGCATCCATGGCGGCATAAACACATTGGGAAATGCAAACAATATCCGGCCAAAGATGTTGCGAATATTTTTAGGGCCACGCCGTGCTTTATCCAAATGCAAGGTATGCACAAACTCATGTAAAATCAGCGTTTCCAACCAACCTGCATGGTCTTCCAAACTGTTCACACTATTGGGGCGGCTTACATACAGCGTGATACGATTTGAAGGGATAGGCAGCGCAAAACCATTGCTGAAATCCATTTCATCACTTAATACAATCTCTGTTTTTTCTTG
>JALUHL010000047.1 GCA_027053695.1 Ghiorsea sp. | reverse complement strand
AAGCGATAACCAATCCAGATATAACCTTGCTCCAATAAAGATGCATACAAAGCTTCAGGCTCATCAGCAAGGGCTGCATCTACCTTTAAAGTGTAGAGTTCCAAGGCGTCGGTATCATCATCGTCAGCCATGAAATCATGGATAATATGCCGCAATACACGTTTGATTTTATAGACATCTTCAGTTTCTGCTGTGTACATATGAAAATTGGTGTGGGCGATATATGCGCCATAAAATTCATCAGGTACGAGCAAGTGCACTTCTGTGGGTAAGCTGAACCTATCCAACTCCTCTTGTAATAGGCGTGCTTGGTCACGGTCATGTAATATAGGAAAAATTTTGGGTTGCACATGCTCGGTGCGTACAATACTCATCATATGCGATAATATGGTTGAGATGACGGTGAAGGGTTTTTGTTTGCTGTTGATTGGATCTGCCAGCATAACATGCGATGCGTTGATGACATGTTCACGCAGCATTTCCATATGACTGCCATCCCAAGCTTTGATAAGCAGCGATATTTTCCCGCTATCGATTTCTGTGGCCAAACGCTGTTGGATATAATCTTGGGTGTCTTTTAACGTGCCTTCATCAAAACAGTCGAGCACAACCACGTGAATATTTTCATAATCGGGTGCCAAGCGTTGAAGTAATAAAGGTAGTCCTTCTACCCAGCCAGTAATCAGCAGGCGCATATGCGGTTTAGATGCCTGTATATTCACGTTTGGCGCTTCTTCCAACGCAGGCACTGTAGTGACTTGTGTTTTAAGCACATAAGCTAATTCACCCTGTAAAGCATTTTCATTCAAGGCAATACCAGCAATGCCGCGTACTTTTAGAGTGTCAAGTTGCTTCAAGCGATACAGCGGAACCACTTTAAACTGCTCATCCACAAGTCCTACCAAGGTGACACCGCGCATCAATAGAGCTTGAGCAATAGCAAAAACATCACCTGAATGTTTGTTATCTTCAGAAGATAAGATATAGCTTTTATCTTGTTGTGTTAATGCGCCTTGCCAGTCTATGGCTTGTAGCGATGATTCCTCGGTGCGCTCTGGAATCATGAGGCGATTCATAACTTGGTCAAAATCACTGTATTGAAGAATGTTTTTAAGGGCATTGGCACGAAAATCTGCAGCCGATAAAATGACCGTGGGTTTATCATATACGCCTTGGTTATCCCAGCCGACTTGCAACATATGTTTGTGTTCAGCTATGCGTGGAGTATTCATGCCCGGCACAGCGATACTAAGCTTAATATCAGGCTGCATATTACGAATAGCGACAAGGGAATAAAAGCTTTCAGGCAAGGTTTCTGCTTCTCTTTGCTCAGTCGGCAAAAGCACTAAAGCCTGTCTGGCTGCGGATAGGTTGACGCGCTGCAAATCTTGAATGTTTTTGGCATCACCATAGCGATAGGTGACCCACTTTTCTTCCAACAACACTTCAGGTACTTGCTCATCATGGTGCAACAAAACCAATTTTAGATGAGAAAATGAACGCTCTGCGACCAGACGAAGGTGGGCGATAATATAAGGTGCTACATTGTTCCAACCAAAAACCACCATGTGGCGGGTAATCACCAAGCGTTCATTGCGCAGCTTGTTCATCAAGTCCGATACAATGCTTGCCCCAATGCCAATGAAGAAGGCAAAGATGAATACGCCAATGATAACGGCAAAAATAGAATATATGGCAATGGAGCTTGATTCTGGAAAAGCTACAGTGTTACCAGGGTCAGTAAATAAACGGAAAGCAAACCAAATCTTGGGAATCATGCCATCATCTTGCGCGTCAACGATGCCATCTTGTGTAAAATCAAAGCCATGCATCATAAAATTACCAAAAATACCGCCTGCAATAGAGATCACGGCAAGCACCAATACAATCAGGTTAATTTCCTGCATGAACTGACCTTCCCGCATCACATCTTTAAGGTTGCGGATAATGACCATCCATGGGCGCAACAAGCGAATAAGGCGCATGCTTCGCAGGGCAGCGCCATAAGGGATAATAGCAAATGCTGGCACCATCACAATGGTTGCCAGCGCATCCAGCCACCAGAAGAACCACTCATAGCGTTTTTCTTTTTCGGATTCAAAATTCATATTCTTCATAATCAGATAACGCAGCACAAGTTCAACGGAGAAGAAAATAATGACCACCCACAGCAGTGTGTCCGTGGCAAAGAATGAAATCATGATTACCAAGGATGTGAACATGCCGTATGTGGGAGAATACATGGCACTTTGCAAATCAAAATAGCGGAACACACGCAAAGTACGCAGCAAATATAAAGCACGGAACATGCGTACCATGGCGGCATCTTCGGCTTGGAAAGGAATGTCAAAAATAGTGATAAGGAGAGAGGCAATGCCGATGATGTCAAGAATAAGGAATAGACCGTCAATTTTCCGATTTAAAGATTTGCGATAAGGGTTTGTCTTTGTTTTGTAGATGATTATGGCAATACGAGCGCCAATTTCTATGGTGAAAATACAAAATAAAATAGCCGCGAGCCAAGGTTTATGCGTGAAAGAAAGAGCGACAAGCCCCAGCATTAAAATACCAAACCTTGGATGCATCAATATCCATTCAACATGGTAATATAGTAGGCTTTTATCTTTCATCAGGGACATAACTTTTTTCATGGATACGCTCGCTTTTGGGTAGGTTTACATTGCTGTTCAAAAGATGGTCAGCAAAATGAATGCCATTTGTTATCCATACGTAACCCTTGAAAGTTGTGGCGCTCCGCCTTACATATAAGCCATGTTATTACGTCTTTTATTCATTTTGTTTGTTGTTGTCCCCCTTGCCGAGCTTTATGTGTTGATTGAAGTGGGTAGCGATATTGGCGGCTTTGCGACCATTGCGCTTTGTTTGTTTACTGCCGCTTTAGGCGGGTTGATTATCCGCATTCAAGGGCTGCAAACCTTGATGCAAGCAAGGCAAAGTATGGCCAATATGCAGCAAGAAAAGCTTGCTGAGCATAGTGCGCATGGCTTGATGCTGGTGATTGCAGGTATACTTTTATTTTTCCCAGGGCTTATCACGGACACACTGGGCTTTTTATTGTTGATTCCCGGTGTACGGCGTTTGCTCATGCCAAAATATTTACTTGCAGGCTCGAGCTATGAGGATGCCCCTTCAAGCACGCAACACAAGCGTTACCCTGAAGTTGAAATCATTGATGTTGAAGTGATTAAAAAAGACTGATTATTTCCCTTAAAAGCTGTTGTTTTCTATGCTTGACCAATCACGGATTATGCACATAATGCGCGCTCGTTTTTGCTGTGCGTTGGTTTTATAATGCTAGGATGTAGGGGGTTAAGCCATGTCTCAACGAGATAAGTTTAGCCTTATACTTCAAGAGCTTGCAAAGTCTGGTCGGCAGTGGGATGTATGCATTCCTGTATCGGAGCTGGCGGATGAAAGCTTCGCTGATTTGGATGCCCATTCGCCCTTATTTACGGATATGCTTTGGCAAGGCAGCTTAGAAAACCATGGTGAACACTTTGTTTTAAAAGGTGTTTGGCGGATGAAAGTGCCTAGGTCATGTGGGCGATGCAATGTTGAATTTGCGCATGATATGTCTGGAGATGTGGATGTGATTTGCGCCCTTGGGCAAAGCAAAAGCGAAGAAGAACAAGCCGAATTGCAACTTACAGGCGAAGAGCCTGAATGTTTGGCCGATGGCAAGTTGGATGTTTTGGAAGTGCTCAGAGAGCATTTTTGGTTGGCATGGCAGCCGCTGGTGGTTTGTTCGCAAAGCTGTAAAGGTTTGTGCTTGCAGTGTGGCATTGACTTGAATCAAGGCAGTTGCGATTGCCATAAAAGAGTTAAAGATAATGCTTTTGCTGCACTCAAAGGTTTTAAGTTTGATGCTTGATTGTGTTTTGCCTGTTAGGGTGCGCACAAAGAAGCTAGAGAAATGATTTAAAAAAGTACGCGAAAGCGTAGTTCGTTGTGACAACGAAGGAGTATGAAATGGCTGTACCAAAGAGAAAAACCAGTGCCTCAAAACGTAATATGCGCCGCGCGCACGATACGATTAAACTTTCTGGCATGAGCGAATGCACAGAGTGCGGTGAAATGCATCGTCAACACTACGCGTGCCAAAGCTGTGGACATTATAAAGGCCGTGAGGTTGTGGCAACAGCGGAAGCTTAATGCCAACTGCAACAGCAGATGTAACGCAGGCAAATGCGCCTGCACCCTCCAAACACATACGCATCCTTCTTGATGGACATGGTGGCGATGGTGCTCCCGATGTTGTACTTGATGCGTTAAGCCAAGTGATTGCTTCGTCTTCTAAAGAGGCAAAGTTTGGTGTTTGTGGGCTGGTAGAAGTATTGGAGCCAGCTTTAAAGGCACGAGGTCTTGCTGACCAAGTCGAGATTGTACCCTCTGCAGAATTTATCGAAATGACGGATGCACCAGCGATTGCTGTGCGCCGTAAAAAACAATCATCCATCCATGTTGGCGCGCGCGCTGTTCGGGATGGTGATTGGGATGCCTTGGTGAGTGCGGGTAACACAGGCGCACTGATGGCGATTTCTAAACTTATCCTTAAAACATTGCCGGGCATTGATAGGCCAGCGCTAGCTTCCATGATTCCTGCTAGCGATGGCGGCACATTCTTTTTGGATATTGGGGCAAATGTGGATTGTTCATCCGACCATTTGGTGCAACTTGCGGTGATGGGTAGCTGCTATTTGCAAGCTGCTGAAGGTGTGGAAAACCCACGCGTTGGTTTGTTAAACATCGGCACAGAAGAAGGTAAGGGTACGGATGTCATTAAAGTGGCAGCGCCTAGACTTCAAGAATCCAGTTTGAACTTCATTGGCAATGTTGAAGGCACAGATATTTTTTCCGACCGCGTGGATGTGGTTGTGTGTGATGGTTTTGTAGGCAATGTGGCTTTAAAAACTATGGAAGGTGTAGCCAGCCTGATTTTGGACACGTTAAAACAAGAATTAACATCCAGTATTACAGCCAAAGCAGGTGCGTTGTTGTCCCGCAAAGCTTTAAAACGTGTAAAAACTGCACTTAATCCTAGCGAACATAATGGTGCGCCTTTATTGGGCTTGAATGGTATTGTGGTGAAAAGCCATGGAGGTGC
>JALUHL010000046.1 GCA_027053695.1 Ghiorsea sp. | reverse complement strand
CATTGCGTAAGCATCCCACAGGCGTGAATCAACAAGCTGATTTGGATAGCGTGCAAGCCAAGCTTCCACTGCGTCATGCGGGGGTGACATGTGCTGTGTGCCATGTGCGCAATGGCAATCGCTTTGGCCCACCACGAAAAGGCAGCAATACACTTGGTCATATCAACACTGAAACCCATGGTGGGTTCACTGCCAGCAAGCATTTTGAACAGTCCACCTTCTGCGCTGAATGCCATCAATTCCCTCAAGATTATGCCATCAATGGTAAACCTTTAGAAAACACGGTGTTTGAATGGCAGCACAGCCGATTTGCAAAACAAGGTAACGCAGAAAAGCAATGCCAAGGCTGCCATATGCCTGATAGAAAGCATGCGTTCAAAGGCATACATGATAAAGCATTCACCTTAAGCGGTTTGGATATTCAAGCATTCTTAAATCATGGCCTGCCTCAGCTAAAAATCACATCCAAAAACATCGGCCATGCCTTCCCGACTTATGTTACACCAAAAATATGGGTAACCGCAGAGGCACTCAATAAACAGGGTGAAATCTTAAAAACATGGCATTGGAATATCGTGCGCGAAGTCTTTTTTGATGATGGCTGGGAAGAAAAGCAAGATACCCGCATCATGCCAGGAGAATCTCGCTTATTTGCTGTCAAACAAGTGCCAGAACATACTGTATCTGTCGCATACCGTGTGCGGGTTATTCCTGATAATTTTTACAAAGGTGTGTATCAAAGCTTATTAGATAGCACATTGCAAGATGATGCTAGAGCCTTAATTCAGCGTGCCTTGGATGATGCCAATCAAAACGATTATACCTTGTTTTCAACATCCATAGCCTTGGAATAAGCCTGCTCCAAGCCTTGCATCATGGCTGCTATAGAGTAGTGGCTGGCTCTTTCGCGAGTAGCCCTGCTGATGTCTCTTGGCCAATCGCTCATCAGTGCTTGAGCCACGGCATGTTTATCTTCAGCATCTACAACCTTACCCACGCTATCATCCACAAGCTCACGCAAACCACACACATCCGAGACTACACATGGCAAACCTGCCGCCATGGCTTCCACCACAGCCCTACCCATACCTTCATTATGCGAGAGCAGAGCAAAGCTTTTAGCTTTAGAGAGTTCTGGCAAAGGGTCAGTCCAACCTACAAATTCAACATTGGGTATAATGTTCAAACGTGATGCCAACTTTTCTAGGCTTCGTTTTTCTTCGCCATCGCCCACTAAACCAAGCTTGGCATCTGGAAAACGCTGCACCACCAATGCCCACGCAGCAATCAAACGCTCCATACCTTTGATAGGCACAAGCCTGCCCACAGACACCGTATCCCAAACCTTGTGTTCCGCAGACACAGGGTGTTCCCACATCCATTCAGCAATGG
>JALUHL010000045.1 GCA_027053695.1 Ghiorsea sp. | reverse complement strand
ACAATACCGTGGCATAACGCTCATTAAACAAATGCGCCATGTGGCGCGCCTCTGCATATTCATCCACGCACACATGAAATTCAGGCTTTAACCCATCATCTCGTGTGGCAAACAAGGCTTTGCTATGCCTATCTTCATTCGTGCTAATGATGGCATTGGCAAGCTTAAGAATGGATGCAGTGGAGCGATAATTTTCTTCTAATCTATGCACCTGAGCATTCTTCCAAACCCGCTCAAAGTCCAAGATATGACGCACATCTGCGCCACGCCAGCCGTAAATGGATTGGTCATCATCGCCAACCACCGTGATATTCTGATGCTCTTGGGCTAACAGGCATAACCACTCATGTTGCACAGGGTTGGTATCTTGATATTCATCGACCAAAATATGGTCAAATCGCGTATGCATAGCTACGGCAATATCTGGAAAATCACGCAACAAATGCACGCAATTCAGAATCAAATCCGAAAAATCCATGCGCTCTAAGGTTTTTAGCTCATGTTGATACGCGATATATAACTCTTTTAAATCAAGCCCACTCCACATCATGGATTCAGCTTGTTCGGGCAAATACCCAGCATTTTTTTGCTGCTCAATCCAGTGGCTTAAATAGCTAGGATGCAACCTATCGGATGAAATATTGCGCCTTTTAAGCAGCCTTTTGACCAGTGTTTTTTGATCGTCACTATCAATCACCTGAAAACTTTTAGGATAGCCCAACACATCCGCGTAACTTCTTAAGAAGCGAAGTGAAATCGAATGAAATGTGCCTGAAATAACGCCGCCGCCACCGTCGCCAATCAACTCGGATAAACGCTGTTGCAATTCTTTGGCGGCTTTATTGGTGAAGGTGACGGCTAAAATACGGTGTGGCGCATAACCGCGCTCGGCAATCAAATGTCCAATTCTGTGAACCACGGTGCGCGTCTTCCCTGAGCCAGCACCCGCAAGAATCAGTTGCGACCCATCTTGGGCTTCAACTGCGGCTTTCTGCGCTGCATTTAAGCTCATTTACCAGCTCTTGGCGTTTTCTTCACCATGCTTCACAATCAATTTATGATACGTTGAGAACACTGCATTTCGCGACACAATCCCTAACACTTTTTTAGGATTATCTTTGGCTGTCACAGGCATTTGTTCAAAGCCTGCTTTATCAAGAATATCAATCGCATCCAGCAAACTATCATTCTCAGATACCGTGGTCACATTGGTGTTGGCCACTTCTTCTGCAACCACCACTTGGTCTAAAGAAGAATCCAATAGCCAAGGCTGTAAATCTGCAAAGGTAACCATGCCCACCATATCGCCATCATCATCGGCTACAATCACGCAGCCTTTACCCGATGAAATATATACGCTTTTTAAATCTTCTAATTTATCCGATGCATGCACTGATGGCACCGAGCGCCACGGCAATCGCGAAACGGGTACAGCACGCATCCAAGAGCGCTCTAACGACCATTCTGCATCCACACCTTTTTCTTCCAAAACTTCCGTTAATATCGATTCACTACCAAAACTGCGTTTGGTTAATGCTGCCACAACGCATGCCGTCATCAACGGCACCATGATATGATAATCACCCGACAGCTCAAAAATCATCAAAATAGAGCTCATGGGCGCTTGAATGGTGGCCGCAACCATAGCCCCACATGCCACCAAAGCGTATGCGCCATAAGATTCTGTCCACGTGGGGTACATGCCATGCACAATGCCACCGTAAAGCGCACCTGCTGTTGCTCCGATAAATACCGATGGCCCAATCATACCGCCACCAAATTTACCACCCGAACAAATGATGCTGGTCAGCATTTTCATGACTAATAATACCGTTAGAAACACAGCCAAAGGATAGCTATTGCCCAACAAGTTTGTGCTAACATTTTGTAATAGAATGCCATCCACCGTGCCATAACCAATGGACATAATTTCAGGAATCATAATAGCAACTACCCCCAGTAAAAGCCCTGCCGCTGCTGGCCTTAACTCGGGTATCGCAATATATTTTTCATACCTGTGCCTTGCCGCTGGCACCCCTTTTACAATCACCGTAGCCAACAAACCGCAAAATAAACCAAGCCCAACATATGCAGGGATTTCCCATGAAGACACAAGCCGAAACTCTGGAATGGTAAACATAGGAAAATTACCCAATTCTGAGCGTGTAATCACCGTTGCAATCACTGCCGACATCACAATGGGGGTAAACGTGGCAATAGCATAATCCGCCAAAATCACTTCAAGCGCAAACAACACTCCAGCAATCGGCGCATTAAACGATGCCGCAATGCCGCCTGCTACACCACAGCCAAGAATGGTGCGCATTTGCTTCTCATTTAAACCAAACCACTGCCCCAATAAAGATGATAATGATGCACCCAAAGCTACCGTAGGCGCTTCTCGCCCCATGGATGCTCCACTACCGACAGACAAGATGTTGGCAACAAATTCACCGCTTGTTTTACGAAAAGAGATTTTTCCGCCGCGTTCCGCCAAAGCCTCAATCACACCGGGTATCACCCGCTCTTCGGTGACGGGCAACCAGCGATTATTAATCCAGCCCACGATTAAACCCGCAATGCTTGGCGCAAGAATAAATGTGGACCAATGCAGTTCGCTCAAGGCTGTTGACCAGCTGGCCTCACCTGTCCAAATCCGACTCACCCATTCAATACCAAAGCGAATCAATAATGCGGCATAACCCGCTAATATGCCTACACCAATAGCGATAAACCCCAAATACAAAGAATCATGTGATTTAATCCATACGGGGAAATCTTGGATACGCGCAAACAGAGATTTATCAGACATGCTGGCTCACTAGGTAATCCAATAATCCATGTGCATTGCTGCGCAACATCTGGTAAGCATCTTCAAAGCCATGCTCACCGCCATAATAAGGGTCTGGCACATCTGGTGCAGGCGTTACGCCTTCAAAGTCGCGCATCATGATAATGCTCTCTGGTGCAGCGCCCAAAGCCATCAGGTTTCGTCGGTTATCGCTATCCATGGCCACGAATATATCCCAATCTCCAATATTACGCTGTGTGATTTGTTGGGCGTGGTGATGCTCTAGGCTTAAACCTTTCTCCAAGGCTTTGCTCGCTGAGCGTGGGTCTGCGCCGCCACCCACATGCCAACTGCCTGTGCCTGCAGATTCAAAATGAAATAAATGTGAAATACCTTTTTCTTCAGCCACGGATTTGACCACCACTTCAGCAAGCGGCGAGCGACAAATATTACCCAAACACACAAATAGGACGCGTAAAGGCTGCTTACTCATGCTAAATTTTTCTCTGCTTGTGATGCTTGTAAATACAAAGGCTCTACCCATGATTGTGATACTGTATCATCATCTATGCCGCGCGCAGCTTGTGCCAATGCTTGCTCGCGCGACAATGAGATGGGCAAAGCTTGCCATGAATCCAAGCTCACGGGTATCGCTGATAATGAAACATAGGCCGATGCGGGTAAAGCCAAGAAATCTTCCCAAGTCATACACTGCGGTTGTGTGATGCATGTGTCGCCTACATATTGCGCAGCATACACAAGCCCAGAGCGAGCATCTTCAATCACCCAAAAGCTTGAACCTGCTTCCAACATGCTTGTATCCGTCTGCTTGGCTGTAATATCCAAGGAAGAAAGCGCATACACAGGTCGCTTTAGCGATGCATTCAAACCTGCAATGGTTGCACATGCCACGCGCAACCCTGTGAAGGAACCTGGGCCAATACCCACAGCAAAACATTGAATATCCTGCCAACTTAAATCCTGCTCGGTGAGCAAGCTTGAAAGCATAGGCAAGAGCTCTTTAGAGTGCGCGCGCGGCGCTTGCATGTTTGCTGCCGCCACCTTGCCATCCGGAAATAGTAGGCAAGCGCTAGCGCCTGCCGATGTATCCAAGGCTAATACCAGTTGGGACAACATCGACAAGACTACTTAAGAAATAATGAAGGTAACTTAGGTGAGTTGGCCGTAGGAGTGCAGACCTGAAAGATACATATTCACGCCCACAAAGCAGAACACCGTGACCACGAAACCAAGCACTGTCCACCAAGCCAAAGTTTTACCTTGCAAACCATGAGAAAAACGCGCGTGTAAGTATGCTCCATATACAAGCCATACAATCAATGCCCAAGTTTCTTTTGGATCCCAAGACCAATAACCACCCCAAGCTTCTGCAGCCCAAGCCGCCCCTAAAATGGTTGCCAAAGTAAATGCAGGAAAGCCAACAGCTACTGCTTTATAAGCCAAATTATCCAATTGTTTTAATGATGGCAATACAGCCAACACTTTGGCATTCGGGCTTCTTTCTTCAAGGCGATTGCGCAGCAACCATGCCATACCCGCACCACATGCCACAGCAAATGAACCATAACCCACAAAGTTCAAAGGCACATGAATTTTCATCCAATACGATTGCAATGCTGGCACCAAAGGTTTGATATCGGATTGACCCACAGATTCAAGCCAAATCGCAAAGAATACACCTGCAGCCACAATCGGCATCACAAATGCACCCAAGCCACGCGCTTGATGGCGGCTTTCAAGCGTTAAATAAACCACACCAATCACGCAGAACAATAAGATAAACACTTCATAAAGATTGGATACTGGCGCATGACCGATATCACCACCCATCAACAAATAAGATTCATACCAGCGCAAAAGCAGTGCTGAACCGCCTGCATATACACCAACCCATGCGGTCATCGTGCCTAATTTGCCAATAAAAGAATCGGGCGCAAATAAATATGCAATATAACAAAGCGCTGAAAACAATAGCATCACGTTCATGGTCATGACCACGCGACCAGAGAATAAATTGGATTGGTCTTCATAGGTAATCATAGCTGCAGATGGCTCAAACAAAGTATAAATGCCCATCAAGGAAACCATCAATACCGCACCATCAAACCAAGGCACAACAATTTCAGAAAAGCGGTAAGGACGGAACTTGGTTTTGGACGTGGTCAAAGAATAACCCATGCCAACCACAGCGCCCGCAGCCATCCATGCTAAACCCTGCAAGCTGAACAATTGGAAAATATAGTTGTCTTCGACATAACCATCACCACCGAACAACGCCAAAGCCGTCATGCCCGCCAGCATGCCTATGTATGCCCATGCGCGAATATGCGCAACCTGCCCTTTAAATA
>JALUHL010000044.1 GCA_027053695.1 Ghiorsea sp. | reverse complement strand
TCACTGTTCTCAATGTCTTTGGTGGACATCGATAGACCTTCTTCAAAAGCAAAGGGGCGCGCATCGCGTCTATGCAATTCAAAAGCAACTTTGGCATCTTCAAATGCAGTGTCATGCAATAAACGAATCGCCGTCAAACCTTCCAAGCTCCAGTCTGGCGAGAACACAATACCCACACGCTTGTCTTTGAGCAGTTCAGTGGCTTTGGCAATGGCATCATCCCAAGATACATCCACCAAGTTATTGCCGCCACGAACTTTAGGGTTTAATAAACGGTTATCTGAGCGGAAAGCATCGTAAACATAGCGTCCTCTATCACAAATCCATGGTTCAACACCATCTTTTGCAGGACGAATACGCATCACTTCATCATCTCTGGATTGAATTTCAATATCGCAGCCTTGCGGACATTGCGTACACGTGCTCTTATGTTTGGTCATTTCCCAAGGGCGCGACACATCATGCGAAGGTTTATCCAGCAACGCCCCCACTGGGCAAATATCACTTAAATTTCCTGATAATTCAGAAGCCAATGCATCTTCAACCACACCTTCAATCAACATATGGTCGCCACGGTTAAGTACACCCATATCACCTGTACCTGCCACTTCACCAGCAAAGCGAACGCAACGTGTACAGTGGATGCAGCGGGTCATACAAGTATTTACAAACGGGCCTAAATCTTTATCCGCAGGAATACGTTTGCCATCAACATAACGGCCATGACCCATACCATGTTCAACAGCATAATCTTGCAGTTTGCACGCTCCACCTTGGTCGCACACTGGGCAATCCAAAGGATGATTAATCAGCAAGTATTCCATAATCATGGCACGATCTTTTTCTATGCTTTCAGATTGCGTAATCACTTTCATGCCTTCGGCTACAGGTGTAGAGCAAGATGCCATAGGTTTGGGCATGCCTTCAACCTGAACCAAGCACATGCGGCAGTTTGCAGCCACGGATAACTCAGGGTGATAACAGAAATATGGAACTTCTACGTCATTTTGACGACAAGCTTCTAAAATACTGGTTCCTGCTGGAACCGTGACTTCTTCATCGTTAATAAACAATTCTGTCATGATGATTTCTCCACAAGCTTAGCTTGCACGTCTTCAGGGAAGAACTTAAGCAGTGATAATGTTGGTGCTGAAGCGCCGTCAGCCAAGGCGCAAATGGTGCGCCCTGCCATATGTGTTGATGCATCGAATAAAACTTTCACATCATCTTCGGTTGCTTTTCCTGCATCCAAACGATTCAAAATGCGCTCAACCCAACCCGTACCTTCACGGCAAGGCGTACATTGCCCGCAAGATTCATGCGCATAGAAATGAGCGAGGCGGCGAGTGACTGCAATCAAATCAGCGGTCTCATCCAAAATAATAATCGCACCCGAACCCAAAAATGAGCCTGCTTTCATAATATCATCATAGGTCAAAGGCACATCATAATGCTCACCTAAAATCCAAGGGGTAGAAGAGCCGCCCGGGATAATCACTTTAGGTACATCACCATGCTGCAAACCACCGCAATAGTTTTCCACCAAATCCTTAAGCGTAGTACCCATAGGCACTTCATAGTTGCCTGGTTTGTTTACATGCCCTGAAACCGAAAAGATTTTGCAACCTGTATTGTTCGGCTTACCAATCGCTGCATGCCATGCTCCACCATGCTCTAAAATCGCAGGTATGGTTGCAATGGTTTCCACATTGTTGACCACCGTTGGGCAAGCATAAAAGCCTTCAACTGCTGGAAATGGTGGCTTAAAGCGAGGACGGCCTGATTTGCCTTCCAAGGACTCAATCAATGCCGTTTCTTCGCCACAAACATAAGCGCCTGCACCGCGATGCATTAATAAGTTCATGGAAAAATCGGTACCTAAAATGTTTTCACCTAGAAGATTAGCCGCATACGCTTCATCAATGGCTGCACACATCACATTGTATTCATGCAAAAATTCGCCGCGAACATAGATATAAGCATCTTTCACGCCTAGCGCAAAACCCGCCATAATCATGCCTTCAATCAACAGGTGTGGGTCAAAGCGCATGATATCTCTATCTTTAAATGTACCGGGCTCACCTTCATCCGCGTTACATAATAAATAGGTTGGTTTGCCCGTATTGCGAGGCACAAAAGACCATTTCAAACCTGTGGGGAAACCCGCGCCACCACGCCCACGCAAACCCGATGTTTTCACTTCATCAATAATTTTGTCGGTATCAAATTCTTTAAGCACAGTAGGCAAGAAAGCATAAGCACCATGCTTTTTCGCCACTTCTAATTTATGCATATTTTCCACTTCGATATTATCAAAGCAAATACGCGTAACTTTTTTAGGATCAGAAGAAATCATATTAAATTGCCTCTCCTGCGCGAACTTTTGTAATCAACTCATCCATGGATGAAGCAGTCGCCTTTTCATAATACATATTATTCACTTGCACTACAGGTGCGCCAGCGCAAGCCCCTGCACATTCAACTTCAGCGATGGAAAACAAACCATCTTCAGTGATTTCACCTGGGCCAATACCCAAAGTTTCTTTCATATGCGCATACAACTCATCAGCACCATTAAGCATACAGCTTGCATTGGTGCACACTTCCAAAAGGTATTTACCATGGGGTTGCTCTTTAAACATGGTATAAAAAGTGACCACTTCGCGCACTTCCATAATACGAAGACCCAAAACTTCACCAACCATTTCTTGGGTTTCCATGCTCAAATAACCAAAATCTTGTTGTGCCATGTACAGCACAGGCATCAATGCAGATTTTGCAGACGGGTAACGCTTCACCAAAGCATCAATTTCTGCCAAGCGCTCTTCACTAAAACGCGGCTGATTTGAAGTACTCATCGATCCACCTCACCAAACACAATATCTTGCGTACCCAAAATGGTTACAACATCAGCCAACATATGCCCGCGCGCCATATAATCCATCGCTTGCAAATGCGGGAATCCCGGCGCACGCACCTTCATACGGTACGGTTTGTTGGAGCCATCGGATACAATATAAACACCAAATTCACCTTTAGGATGTTCAACAGCTGAATACACTTCACCCTTGGGTACATGATAACCTTCAGAGAAAAATTTAAAGTGATGAATCAAAGACTCCATATCATCTTTCACCGTTGCCCGTGGTGGGTTGGTTAACTTATAATCATCCACCTTAACTGGGCCTTCATTCTCTTCTAACCATGCAACACATTGCTGAATAATACGATTGGCTTGGCGCATTTCTTCAACGCGAATCAAGTAGCGATCATAGCTATCGCCAGCACTACCGACTGCAATATCAAAGTCCATCTTATCATAGACATCATATGGTTGGGTCTTACGCAAATCCCATTCAAATCCTGAACCACGAATCATGGGCCCCGAAAAGCTCCAATCCAAAGCGCCTTCAGCACCCACCGCACCAATCTCAACTGTACGTTGCTTCCAAATGCGATTTTCTGTCAACAATGTTTCATACTCATCGACATAATTAGGGAATTGGTCGGTAAACGCTTTGATTTTTGCCAACAAACCTTCTGGCAAATCACGCGCCACACCACCCGGACGGAAATAAGCCGCATGCATACGCGCACCAGAAACTTCCTCATAAAAATCAAAAATGTCCTCACGCTCACGGAAGCAATACAAGAAAATCGTCATCGCCCCAATATCCAATGCTGCAGCACCCAACCACATGGTATGATTGAGAATACGGGTTAATTCGGCATACATCACTCGGATATATTGCGCTCGCTCTGGCGCCTCAATACCCAAAAGCTTTTCAACACCCAAGGCATAGGCATGTTCATTGGCCATCATGGATACATAATCAAAGCGGTCAAAATAGGGGATATTTTGATGGTAAGTTTTGTATTCAAATAATTTCTCAGTGCCGCGATGCAAAAGCCCAATATGCGGGTCTGCGCGCTCCACCACTTCCCCATCAAGCTCCAAGACAAGGCGCAATACGCCATGTGCGGATGGATGTTGAGGCCCAAAGTTTAAGGTATAATTTTTAATCTCAGCCACGGTCTACCCCCGGCCATGTTTTTGGAATCAATACACGGTTTTCCAATTTGTTAGGTTTATAAACACAACGCCACTGCGCTTCATCAAAGAAAATTTCAGCATGACCCACAAGCGGGAAATCTTTACGCAAGGGAAAGCCTTCAAAGCCATAATCGGTAAGAATACGACGCAAATCAGGGTGATGGTTAAATATAATACCATACATATCAAAAGCTTCACGCTCAAACCAGTTGGCTGATGACCATACTTCAGTCACTGAATCCACCATCTCGCGCATATTTGCTCTGGTTTTCACACGGATTCGGGCATTATTTTTAATCGACAATAAATGATAAACCACTTCAAATTGTGGCTTATCTTCTGGATAGTCTGGATATTCAGACATATCCACACCACACAAGTCGATTAACTGCTCAAAACCAAATTGTGATTTTAAAACATGGCAAACTTCAACAATGCTTTCGCGTTTCACCACGATGAGCGGGCAATCCAAACCTTGAGATACTTCAATAATCGCCTCACCAAACTTCTCTTGAAGTGGCGCAAACTCAACCAAGGTATTTTCTTTTTCTTGCGTTAATTCTTCAGCCATATCTATTACCGCGCAATCGTATTTGTACGTTTAATTTTTTCTTGAAGCTGGATGAAACCATAAAGCAAAGCTTCCGCAGTTGGTGGGCAGCCCGGCACATAAATATCAACAGGCACAACCCGGTCGCAGCCTCGAGTAATGGAGTATGAATAGTGATAGTAACCGCCGCCATTGGCGCATGAACCCATAGAAATGACCCAACGTGGCTCTGCCATTTGGTCGTACACCTTGCGAAGCGCTGGTGCCATTTTATTACACAACGTACCAGCAACCACCATCACATCCGATTGACGCGGACTTGGACGAAACACAATGCCAAACCTATCCAAATCGTAACGCGATGCGCCTGCATGCATCATCTCTACCGCACAACATGCCAAACCAAAAGTCATAGGCATCAATGAACCTGTGCGCGCACCATTAATAAGTTTATCTGCAGTTGTAGTGATAAACCCTTTGTCGAGAAGACCTTCTATTCCCATTGCAAAGCCCCTTTATTCCACGCATAAACATAGCCCACCAAAAGGATTACGAGGAA
>JALUHL010000043.1 GCA_027053695.1 Ghiorsea sp. | reverse complement strand
GAGCTATGCCTCGGTGACGCTCTAAAACAGGGATATAAAAGTAGGTGTCACCTTGTTGTGTTGCGGTTTCAAATTGCTGTGGTGCAGCAAGCTGCAAAGCATCTAAGAACTGTTGTTTGTCTTCCATATTGTCATTGGAAGGGTTTAAATCTGCCATCATACGCCAATAGCCTTGCCCTGATTTCATTTCTGTCCAACTGATATGGATATGCACGGATGGCGAGGTGGGGTTATTGGGATGAATAATGGTGGAAATGGCAGTGGCAGAGCCAAGTTTCTTCTCTGGGTTCTCATCATAATGCACTTGGGACACATTCACTGAACCACGCCCAATTATCGCGCCATCAGCAGTTTCATAGCGAATGCCGCCGCCATGCAAACCTTCATCTCTTGCCCATTCCACAGCTTGAAATGTTTGCGGCATACCAAGTGATTTAGAGATAGCTTCTAAACCATCGACAAAGCGTTTCTGCAGCGAAGATACAAGCTTTAAAGCCTCTACTGCTTGAGCGGATGTTGCCAGTGTACGATTCATAATAAGCCTTTTGAGCGAGGATTTGGTGATTGATAAATAAATTTCCCGCATTATGGTTTGCTAAGCTCAATGGTTCAATCATGCATTTATCAGCATGTATGTGAGTTTATAGTTTTAACAGTTTCTTGGGAGGGAAATATGAAGCGATTATTGTTGCCAATTCTTGGCGGTAGTCTTTTATTATTATCTGCATGTGGCACGGAAGATGGCGGCCCTGGCACGATTAGTACCACAGCCCCGCCCGCACCAGGCACAGTGATGGAAGCCTTATTTAAACCATCGAGCGATCCTGCAATTCCTAGCGTTGTACCTGTGCCGAACAATGCTGCATTTGCAGGCTCTACGGATGGCACGCTCAATTTAAAAGATACTTATGGCAATCCCTATACGGATATAGGTGTGCCTCAAGGTGCGATGAACACTTTGGATGGTTTTTCCACTGTTGCACCGATGACGACAAGTTTTGCAGAAGCATTAGAGCCTACCTCAGTGACTGCTGCTGCAGTTCATGTTTATGATGGTTCTACAGGTGCTGCGTTGGTGTTTGGTCAGGATTTTGTGGCGCTGCCTAACCCTAGTGACGACAAGGTTCTTGTGATTAAGCCTATCAAACCATTAAAAGGCGCAACCAATTATTTGGTGGTTGTCACCGGTGACCTGCAGTCGGTAACGGGCAAACCCGCAGCGGCATCTAAGGTGTTTACATTGATGAAAAGCCCTGTGCCGCTGGCTAATACAGCGGGTGTAAGTCAGATTCCAGGTGTGCCCGATGCGAATGCAGTTGCTTTGGAAGGCTTGCGTCAAACCGTAAAACCAGCTTTGGATGTGGCGCAAGCTCATGGCATTACCAAAGATAAAGTTGC
>JALUHL010000042.1 GCA_027053695.1 Ghiorsea sp. | reverse complement strand
CCCAGGCACACATATTGCTTTGATTACGCAGTATAAGTTCACCGATGAAGATAAGCTTAAAGCCAGTATCACAGCAGAGCTGGGTAATGATGATGATTACATCAAAAAAGAAATTTCATGGGTGCATAAGCTGTTTGGTGGTCTGCAATTGGATGTAAGCTATGAGGCTTTGACTTTGACCAAGCCAGGTGTGAATAAAGTTGCAACAGATGCAACAACAACGTATAAATTGGGGTATGAATTTTAAACTATGACTGAATTTGGCATTATTCTTCTTTCTGCGGTATTGGTGAACAATTATGTGTTGACCAAGTTCCTTGGTATTTGCCCATTTTTGGGTGTATCGGGAAAATTAGAGACTGCGATTGGTATGTCATTCGCCGTGATGTTTGTGATGACGTTGGCTTCAACTGCATCGTGGATTATTCAGCAACTTATCCTTATTCCTTTGGATATCTTATACTTACAAACGGTATTCTTTATCTTAATTATTGCTGCTCTGGTGCAGTTTGTAGAAATGGTGATGCACAAAACTAGCCCAGTGCTGTACCAAGGTTTGGGTATTTTCTTGCCCTTGATTACCACCAACTGCGCAGTCTTGGGTGTGGCTATTTTGAATGTGCAACAAGATTATTCTTTCTTTGCTTCTGTGCTTTATGGTTTTGGCGCAGCCGTTGGTTTTGGTTTGGTGTTGGTGTTGTTTTCAGGTTTACGCGAGCGCCTTGAAGCGGCTCCCATTCCTGAAGTGTTTAAAGGTTCACCCATCACATTGATTACAGCAGGTATGATGGCGCTTGCTTTTATGGGTTTTGCTGGATTGGTTAAGGTATAACCTTGGCATTTGTTTATCCTGTTCTTGTTTTTGCGGGTCTCGCCTTTGCGATTGGTGTGGGGCTAGCTTTGGCATCTCGATACTTTCATGTGGAAGGTGACCCTTTGGCAGATAAAGTGGATGCGTTGCTGCCACAAACCCAGTGTGGGCAGTGCGGCTATCCTGGGTGCAGGCCTTATGCCAATGCTGTAGCTGGGCATGAAGTGGCGGTGAACCATTGTGTGCCGGGTGGTGAGCGCACTATGCTTGCGATTGCAGATATTATGGGTGTTGAGCCACAAGCCATTGAAGAAGAAGCCACTGCACCTGTAGTGGCGCATATTCGAGAAGATGAATGCATTGGTTGTACGCTTTGCATCAAGGCTTGCCCTGTGGATTGTATCATTGGTGCACCCAAACAATACCACACGATTATTTCAGACCACTGCACAGGCTGCACATTATGTTTGGAGCCTTGTCCTGTGGACTGTATTGATATGGTAGAAACGCCTGAGCTATTGGAGCACTGGTCGTGGCCAGTACCAGGTACCAAACGCGCCATTAAAGCTGAAAAACGTAAAGGAAAACATGATGCCCAAGGGGAATTAAGTGTTTGATTTATGGGAAAAAATAAAACAAACCTTACCCATGGGCACAAGCGCAGGGTTTACTGGCGGTGTGGTGCATAGCAATCAGCATAAACGCACGGCGGGGCAAGCCATTATTGCATGCCCGTTACCTGAATTGTTAATTCATCCAGTCAAACAGCATATTGGCGACCCATGCGAACCTATGGTTGAAGTGGGTGAGCGCGTGCTTAAAGGTCAAATGATTGCCAAGGCGCAAGGTTATATCTCTGTGCCTGTGCATGCTTCCACTTCAGGCACAGTTGAAAAAATTGAAGAGCATACCATTCCCCATCCATCAGGATTGGGTCTCACCTCGATATTTATCAAACCCGATGGTTTGGATGAAGTGGATGAGTCGCTGCATCCTTTGCCTAACTATCGCAGTGTGGATGCGGCTGAATTGCGGGAGCGAATTCGCAATGCGGGCATTGCAGGGTTGGGAGGCGCTGTATTCCCCACCTTTGTCAAGCTGGTTAAAGATCAGAAGAACCCTATTGAAACTGTCATTCTTAATGGCATTGAGTGTGAACCATGGCTGACCTGCGACCACCAGTTGATGTTGGAAAAAGCGCATGAAATCATCAGTGGTATGGACATTATTCTGCATTTGGTTGGGGCTGAAAAAGGTATTATTGCGATTGAGGACAATAAACCTGATGCAGTTGAAATGATGCAAAAAACGCTGCAAGAAATGGGTTTGAATGAGCATGTTCAAGTTCAAGTCTTACCCACGCGATATCCGCAAGGTGGTGAAAAACAGTTGATTCAAGCTTTGACGGGCAAAGAAGTGCCAGCTGGCCAATTGCCTATGCATATTGGGGTATTATCAACCAATGTAGGTACAAGCAAAGCCATTTATGATGCGGTTTGTTTGGGTGAGCCTTTAACGGAGCGTGTGATTACGGTGAGTGGTGATGCAGCGGCTAAACCAAGCAATATGTTGGTCAGGCTCGGCACAAGCATGCACTTTTTATTGGAGCAGTGCGGCGTGAGCAGCTTTGAAGATATCAAAGTCATGCATGGCGGCCCGATGATGGGCGAGCTTTTAAGCCAAGATGATGTGCCTGTGGTGAAAGGAAGCAATGGTATTTTAGCCATGCAAAAGCGTAGCATTATGCGTGCCCACTTTGATGAAGAGCCTTGTATCCGTTGTGGTGATTGTGGTGATGTTTGCCCCGCAGGCTTGATGCCCAATCTTTTGGCGTCGCATTGCAAAGAAAACCAATTTGAACGTGCTGAAGATTATAACCTATTTGACTGCATAGAATGTGGTGCTTGCAGTTATGTATGCCCTGCGCATATCCCCTTGGTGCATTATTTCCGTTACGGTAAAGGGCAGGTTGCACAAATTCAGCGTGAAAAAGCATTTGCCGAAGAATCTAGAATCCGTTCTGAAAAGAGGGATGCAAGGTTAGCCAAAGAATTGGCTGAAAAAGAAGAAAAACGTCGGATTGCACGCGAGAAAAAAGAAGCGCGTGCCAAAGCTCTTGCAGAAAAAGAAGCAGCTGAGAAAGCCGTGGTTGATAAGGACAGTGCAGAACAAGCTAGTGCAGAACAAACGGATAAGCCTGAGGTGAAGGCGGACGATAAACCAGCGGAGGATAAAGCATGATTTTCCTTAGCTCTCCGCATATGCATGGTGGCAACAATATTCAGTTGACCATGTTCTCTGTGATTATTGCGCTGATTCCTGCAGCCATGGTCAGTGTATTTTTGTATGGTTGGTTGGCTGTGTTTATTTTGACGACCTGCATAGGCGTTAGCCTTGCTACGGAATATTTTGTCTTAAAATGGCAAGGCAAAGACACCCAGCGTGTGTGGGATGGTTCAGCAGGTTTAACAGGTTTGTTATTGGCGTTGGTTCTTCCTGCGGCAGTGCCATGGTGGATGGCAGTCTTTGCAGCAGTCTTTGCTATTGTGTTGGGTAAGCAATTGTATGGTGGATTAGGGCATAACCCTTTTAACCCAGCGCTTGCTGCGCGTGTGGTATTGCTGATTTCATTTCCCGTACAAATGACATCATGGATAGTGCCGATGCATATGGATGCATCCTTGGATATGTATAGCTTTACCACCAGCTTAAAATTCTTTTTCTTAGGCCCTGATGCCGTGCAACAAACATGGGATGCCATCACTATGGCTAGCCCATTGGGTTATCTAAAAACAGAGCTTGGGCAAGGTGTCACGGTGACAGAAGCTTTGGTCAATTATCATTATTCCACCTTACATGCTTTTATTGGCAGGGAAGCAGGCAGCTTGGGTGAAGGTAGTGCGCTGGCTTTATTGATGGGTGGTATTTGGCTGATGGCTAGGCACACCATCTCTTGGCATATCCCTATTTCATATTTATTGACCATGGCTGTGTTGGCAGGTTTGTTTAACCTGATTAATCCCGATGTGTATGCACCGCCCATGTTTCATCTCTTGGCAGGCGGCTTGATTTTATGCGCATTTTTTATGGCGACAGACCCTGTATCATCGCCCTCATCAGGCATTGGTAAAATCGTGTTTGGTATCGGTTGCGGTGTGCTGACTTGGGTGATTCGCACCTTTGGCAATTACCCAGAAGGTGCGATGTTTGCAGTGGTATTGATGAACATGGCAACGCCACTGATTGATTATTATGTGCGCCCTAGAGTGTATGGACATAAGCGTGGTAAGCAGTCATGAGCTTTGATAAATCGCAACAAAAAATTGCTCTTGTTTTATTTATCGTGGCATTGGTGTCTGGGTCGCTGCTGGCATGGGTAGATAAGCTTACCCAAGCACCCATTGCCCAAGCGCAACGCGAATTTTTGCACCGAAGTATCAAGCAAGTTTTGCCTGAACATGCGAATGACCCACTCAAAGATATGTTCTTATTTCCTATGGCAGAACATGAAGATATGCAGATTTTTCCTGCCAAGAATAAACAAGGTGATGTGATAGCTTATGCTTGGGAAGTGGTTGCACCTGATGGTTATGCAGGAAGCATTCGTATTTTGATGGGTGTGCGTGTGTCAGGTGAAGTGGTAGCGATTCGTGTGACCAGCCATCAGGAAACACCGGGTTTAGGTGATGGTATTGTTAGAAATATGGCATGGCTGTATGAGTTTATCGACAAAAGCTTAAGCAACAGCAAGTGGCATGTGAAAAAAGATGGTGGTGACTTTGACCAGTTCACAGGCGCAACCATATCACCTCGTGCTGTGGTGAAAGCCGTGCATCAGGGTTTGTTGTTCTACAAAGCGAATCAAGCGGTATTGTTGGAAAAGGCTTATAGCGCTTCCATGCAAGCTGAACATGTTGAAGGGGGGCAATCATGACTTCTCATGAACAGGTAGAACAAGTGAATAAACAAGAAGTGTTTGCCGATGGTATTTGGTATAATAATGCGATTTTTGCGCAGCTTTTGGGCATGTGCCCGCTTTTGGGCGTGACCACCTCTGCAGAAAATGGCTTTTGGATGGGTGTAGCGACTTTAGCGGTTTTGATTGGCTCTAACCTGATTGTGTCTTTGGTGCGTGATTTTATTCCTGATGAAGTGCGGATTCCTTCGTATATTGTGATTATTGCATCCTTGGTGACCATGGTTGGGCTTGCCATGAATGCTTGGATGCATGATATGTATCTGATTTTGGGTTTGTTTATTCCATTGATTGTGGTGAACTGCTCTATCCTTGGTCGGGCAGAAGCCTTTGCCAGCAAAAATAGCGTATCCAACTCATTGGTGGATGCATTAGGTATGGGGCTAGGTTTTACAC
>JALUHL010000041.1 GCA_027053695.1 Ghiorsea sp. | reverse complement strand
GGTCATAACCATAGGTTTGTATGCCTGCAAAGCTACGGATAAAGCTGTTTGTACCATCTGCCCCTACCAATAGTTTGGCATGAATATCTAAAGCTTTGTTATCTTGCTCAATATGAAACGATACACCTTGCTTATTTTGCGTAAAACCAAGGCATATTGCATGATAAAATGTGGTAACTTGTTCAGAAAAAGCTTGCTGGACAGGTTCAAGCACATGACGGATTTCAAGTACATAACCCAAAGCGTCCGCATCTTCTAAAGCATCATGATGCATATCCACCGCACCTGTATTACTAGGTTCGGAAACATGGATATGCTGAATCAACCCTGCTCCATGTGCCAAGATATGTTGCCACACGCCCAAATCGTCCATGTATCTTGCAGAGCCTTCTGATAAAGCAATCACACGCTCTGGGTTGGTGGCATCCAATGATGGCTGCTGGGCATCCAGTAAGGCAACACGATAACCTTGATACGACAAGTTCAATGCCAAGGCGCTACCAATCACACCCGCACCCACAATCGCTATATCGTACTCTTCAGCCATGAATTCGCATCCCCTTCAAAGAAAAAGGAACTGTAAGCCGCATTCGGATTGAGGTCTATATTTTAGCGTAGTGTTTCAAAAAATGGGAATGTCCATTATGCTTTTGCCATGAGTATTATTGGTATAGGCACAGATATGATACAAATCGCCCGCATTCAACAATCCATGGCGCGCTTTGAGCAGCAATTTATTGAGCGTGTATTTACGGCCGCCGAATATGAGCTTGCCAAGCAACGGGGTACATGCCGCAGGCTGGCTATGTTTTTTGCGGCTAAAGAGGCTGTCTCCAAAGCCTTGGGCACTGGTTTTGTGGGCTTTGCCATGAAAGATATTGAAGTGACTTATCTTCAAAGTGGCAAACCTGAAATCCTATTGCATGGCGCTGCTCAAGACAAAGCCACTGCTTTGAAAATTCAACATATTCATCTCTCGCTTACCGATGATGATGGCAGAGCATTGGCTTTTGCTGTAGCAGAAGGTTAAAACTCCAAACTAAGATGACTTATCTTTACTATCGTCTGTGTCTGAAAAGCTAAACGAAAGCCCTTCTTCCTGAATTTTATCCCTTAACTTTTCAATGTTTTCTCGATGTGTTTTTTCATCCCTTAACACTGTATTGTCCAGCAAATCATCTTCTTCATCTTTATCCAAGGCCAAGGAAGATTCCTCTTCACTCAAATCTGCAACTATAGCATCCTCGCCTGCATCAACTTCAAGCAAGCTTTCTTCCTTTTCAATTTCTGCATCACCATCTGCATCACCATCTGCTTCTAAATCAACTTCTAACGGCTCAACATCATGAGAACCTTCTTCAATTCTACCCCATTTCTTAAGCTCTTCAGCACTCATCATAACCGTCTTGTCTGAAATATCGTTTTCGGGGCTATACACTTTATCCAAAGGTAGTGGATCATTTACCTCTTCATCCTTTAAAACAGGAAAGTCACTGGCGCTGATATCATGCAAATCAGCTTCTGATAAATCCAATACTGGTGCAGCCTCAATATCTTGTTCCTCAATGTCTATATTATCTCGCTCCACTGCTGCTTCGACCACATTACCTGTGAAGTTAATGATGCCTTGGTCTTGCAATTCTAGCCATAAATCTTCATCAAATGATGAGCAGAACCTGTTCCATTGATTCTTATCATAATGTTTGAACAGCTCTAGCAATTTATTGTTTCGTTCTATCAACTTACCTTCACCATGCAATTGCTGCACATACAAGGCCTGAATCCTAGGCCTCTCTTGATCCGTCCCATCCATTTTTTCATAACACTCTTGTGCATAAGCCCAATCATGTTTGTGCACCGCATCCTCAAAGGCAACCGTATAATTGATGGCAGCTTCCAAACTCTCTTCATCCATGGCTGCGGGGATGGCTCCAAAATTATCATACCCCGTATCTTGAATAATATCATGCTCTAAATCATCATGCTCAACTTGCTTTTCTGCACCGAAGTTCACATCAGATAATTCATCATCAAGGGTTTCGTTTTGCATTTCTTGATGTTGATTATCATCAAAAGAAGGTATCATGATGTCTTGATTGCTATGGTCATAAGCATGTTCTTGATGTGCTCGTTTGAGCTTCTCTTGCCATGCTTTCATTTGCTTGCGGTATAAGTAAACAAGTAGCAACACAATGTTGATAACCAACAAGAGTATAAACCACCACCAGCCATAACTTGTGCTATCACTTTTGCCAACAAACCCTCTCGCAGAAAGCGCATCGACTTTCTCGTGGAGCGAGCGTACCTCACTAACAAGGCTATCGACTTTGCCACCAATAGCATCGACTCGTAAATCAGTCTTCACGGCTTGCTTATACAAAGGCTCAAGCTTCTCTAAACGACTAAGTACAACAGCATTCACAACAGGCGCATCCAAACTCTCAGATAATCCCAATGAAACTTTACCATGATAAGAAGACTGACTTGGTTTAGATTCGTTTGCGGGCGAAGGTTGTTTTGTCTGTTTCCTTTGTTTTTTCTTTTGCTTAGCCACAGGGTGAGAAGCAAGCATACGTTTAAGGGCAAGGTAACGTGGCGACTGCACAAAGGTTTGCATTTCTTGGTCATCAGGAACACTTAGGAAACTTCCTTTTTTCAACTGATTGATGTCGCCTCTGACAAATGCATTAGGGTTTTCACGATACAAGGCAAGCATCACTTGTCGGTTAGACCAACGTTTATCCCTACGCAAACGATATGCAATCTCACTCAAACTATCACCGTACTGGACTGGGCCATAACTATTGCGTCTTGCCCAGCCACCTGCCAACTGAGTTGCTGCTTCAGCCACCTTTTGCATGGTTGCTGCAGCTTGCTGGGTTGGTTGTGCATTTTGAGCTTGGTTATTCGCAGGCGATGTTTTTGCCTTTTGCTGAGAAGCAACCATAGGCTCTGGGTCTAAAAATACTTGAACCTTTTTAAAATGATTACCTCTACCGCGTTGAACCTTGAGTATAATAGTCATAAAAGACTCATGGATAGGCTGGGAAGATGTAACTCGAACATCCCAATGCTGCGGACTAGTTTTTTTCACATTGGTATGAAGTAAAAGATAGGATTGAGGGCGTAACTGCTCTAAGGTTTCATATTCTTGCGGTGAAGCAAGCATCACATTTATCTTTGCCGAAGCTTCATTCTCACTGAGCGTCAAAGGAACACTCATATCCAAAGCTTGGCCCAAATGACTACGCACATGAGCCTGCCCAAATGCAACGGCAAAGGCCTGCTGGGTAACCAGCAAGGTAATGATTAATGCACACAAACGCTTAAACATGCGCTCAAGCTTATAATATTTTAAGTGATAAGTCATTGTTTTCATGCAATAAAAACAACAACAACTTCATCACATGATTCAACAATTTTTCTTGCGGTGACTTTTATTACAGTTTTTCTTAGGTGCAAATGCACTTATCTCTAGGTATCATCCGCTTGATTCAAGATTGCAAATAAGGAGCTTTTCATTGGAAATTCTAACCCCAACATTCATGCTCCTCGCCCTTCTTTTTCTTATTATTTTTCTATGGTTTATAAGTATTTATAAGCAAAAAACTAAGCTACAAACCCGCATCCAACAACTTGAACAAGAGCAGCTTAAAAGCCTGCTACAAAGCGAACAATTAGAACTGTTAAACAAAGGGAACGCTGACCTTAATCAACAATATAATGATGCAAAAGCACAACTGGATACATACAGCATCCAGCTTGCCCGATTAGAGCAAGAGTTAAGTGACAAGGCAGAGCATATCGAAAGATTACATGCTGACTTAAACCAGCAAATCAAACTTTATATGCAAAGCCAAGAAGAAAACCATCGCTTAACCAAGGCTCAAACCAAGCTTGAGACAGAGCACGAACAAGCACAAAAGAACAATGCTGAAAAGCTAGCCTTGCTCGAAGATGCGAAGATGAAGTTAGCCCATGAATTCAAAGAGTTGGCCAACCAAATCTTTGAAGAAAAGCAACATAAAATGACCGCATCTAGCAAAGAAACCTTGGACAACATCATCAAACCCATGCAAAAAGATATGTCTGAATTCAAGGCGCGTATGGAGCAAGTGCATAAAGAAGATATTGAAGCGAGAAGCGCACTTTCTCAACATTTACAACATCTGCAAGACCTCAATCAGAAGATGAGTCAAGACGCGCTTAACCTTACCCATGCGCTTAAAGGCGACAGCAAAGCCCAAGGCAATTGGGGCGAGATGATTTTAGAAAAACTCTTAGAAAGTAGTGGCTTGCGAGAGGGTTATGAGTTTAAACGCGAGCAATCCTTGGTCAATGACGAAGGCAAACGCCAGCGCCCTGATGCCATCATCTATATGCCCAATGATAAGCAGGTGATTATTGATGCCAAGGTCTCACTAACCAATTATGAACGCGCGGTATCCAGCCAAGATGATGCAGCAAGAGCACAGTTTATGCGCGCTCATGTTAAAAGCATGCAGCAGCATATCAAAACCCTTGCCAGCAAACGTTACGACCATTTAGAGGGTGTGCATTCGCCTGATTATGTGTTGATGTTTATGCCCATTGAAGCTGCATATTTGATGGCGATTGAAGCCGATAGCAGTATTTTTGAAGAGGCTTTTGAGCAGCGTATTGCTGTGGTCACGCCTTCCACCTTGTATGCTACACTGAAGCTAATTGAGCAGCTTTGGCGCTACGAGCGACAAACTGAAAATGTCGCCAAGCTCACCAAACAAGCTGGCAACTTGCATGACAAATTTGTGGGTTTTATTGAATCCTTTGAAGATATTAGCTCCCACATAACTAGAGCACAAACATCTTACGACAAAGCATTGGGACAGCTTAAAGATGGGCGTGGCAACCTCGTCAACCAAGTCAAAACATTGGCTGACCTTTCAGGCAAAGCCAAAAAAGAAATTCCAAATCATTTATTGAATGATAATACACCCGCTTTACCCCAAGATGAGAGTAAAACATGACACATATTCGTCTTTTTCAAGCCAACCTTATCAAGCTTCGTCTTGGTAAGCTTGCATATGCTTGGCAGGGCATTGGATATTGCAGCAGCAGGTGTTCCATTGCTGGATAAAATGTTATTGTTAGAGGGAACAACACGGTGAGAAACAGAAATATTAAAATCTTTGCTTTAATTTTAGCTATTGGAGTTGTTGGCTGGTATTTGTATCCAGGTTCCCCTGAACATGTGGCTGAAACAGAGCAACAGATCATTGAAAAAGAACCTGTAAGCCAGCAAGTGAAGAAAGAAG
>JALUHL010000040.1 GCA_027053695.1 Ghiorsea sp. | reverse complement strand
TAGCATATGGGCAACAGACTCTCGTTTTTTAAATGATTCTTCCGAAATTCAAGATGGAATAAATGCGTTATCTAAACATTTGAAGAAATTTGAGTGTCTAAACTTATTATCTAACCATTGGGAAATGGTAATAAACCAAAACCAGCCTCACGTTATATCATTCTGTTCAGAGGGAGACTTACTAAGTCAGTGGCGAGCATATGCCACGGAAGCCGAAGGTTACTGTATTGAATTCGACACATCAGATTCTAATCTAGCCTCATGCAGAGAAGAAACAGTAGTAATTGGTGACTTAGTACCTGTTACTTATAAAGAAAACGAAAAACAAAAGATAATATCAACCATATTTGCTACACTTACTGAAACTTTAGCTGAATTCGACATAGATATTTTTAAAATAGAAACTTTGCCAGAGGTGCGGCAAGGAATAATAACAGGACTTATCTTTAGTGCTTTTACGACTCCATTAGCATCTTTCAAAAACAGTGGTTTCTCCAAAGAAAAAGAGTGGAGAGTCATTATAACTCCAAACCTCCCTCAATTAAATACTTTACAACATTTCCGAACATTTAATAACGCATTTATTCCTTATATCGAAGCAATATTTCTACAAGGTAACGAAGAAAAACTATTTCAAAGAGAACTACTTCCAATCAAAACTATATGCTTGCCACCTGCGGCAGGAAAAGTATCCAAGTTAGGGCTAGAAATGTTCCTAGAAACAAATGGCTTCAACACTAAAACTGGAAAAATTGAAGTTATTAATTCTTCAATTCCATTACGAAACAAAAAAGCAATGCACTGGTAAATCAACTATTTTAAAACTAGGATGGCTAACATGAGTAAAATTAACTACGGACCATTAGCACAACTGATTGGCACTTGGAAAGGCAATCAAGGCACAGATATTGCCCCAGAGCCTGATGGTGAAGAAAACAACCCCTACTTTGAAACCATCACCTATGAAGCCATTGGCGATGTGAGCAATGCCAAAGCGCAAACCTTAGCTGTGCTGCACTACAAACAAATCGTGCAACGCACTGAAAGTGGCGATGTGTTCCATCATCAAGTGGGTTATTGGTCTTGGGATTCAGAAACAGGCGTGATTACCCATTCATATGCGATTCCTCGTGGTGTGAGCGTGGTGGCATGCGGCAAAGTACTGGATGATGAAGATTTACCCAATGCAACAGTGATTGAAGTCTCTGCCGAAGATACAGGCTTTGATGGCGGCATTGCCCAGTCATCCTTTATGCAGAAAAAAGCCAGCACCACAGCATTTAGCCAAACGCTCACCATTGAAGGCGACACCCTAACATACCAACAAACCATGATGTTGGATATTTACAGCAAAACCTTTGAGCATACCGATACCAATACTTTAATGCGCCAATCCTAATGCCACCCCGTCATTCCCAACTTGATTGGGAATCCATCTTGGAAGGTATCGTTATTGGTGGATACCCGTCTCCACGGGTATGACGTTTATATATGATATTGTAGGCGTGGCATGACAAAGGATAAGACTTGGTATTTGTATATGATTCGCTGCAAAGGTGGCGTACTCTACACAGGCATCACCACCGATATTTCTCGCCGCTTGGCTGAACATCAAGCAGGCAAAGGTGCAAAATTTTTGCGCGGAAAAGCACCACTTGAACTGGTGTATCAACAAAGCATTGGCAGCCATTCGGATGCACTTAAACTTGAAATAAAAACCAAAAAGTTATCCAAGGCTGAAAAAGAAAAGCTTATCCAAAGCATATAAACATTCACTTTTAAAGCCAAATCGGTTACAACTCGACCTATGTTCTTATTGCGTATTAGCCAAGCATTTCAGCAAGCCAATATCCCTTACGCTTTGGTCGGTGGCTATGCTGTTGCTTTGCATGGTGCAGTGCGTGGCACGATTGATGTGGATATTATCATCAATTTGGATAAAACGCACTTTGAACAAGCTGAACAACTTGCGCTGGATTTAGGGCTACAGCCTAGGCTACCCATCCATGCTGCGGAACTTTTTGAGCATCGCGAACAATACATTCAAGAAAAGAATCTTATTGCGTGGTCGTTTGTAAACCCTGATAAACCCAGCGAATGCCTTGATATTATCATCACTGAAGATTTGAAGCATAAACATATTGAAGATAAAATGTTGAATGACCAATGCATACAAGTATTGAGCATAGATGACTTGATCGCCATGAAAAAGGTATCAGGCAGAGCGCAAGATGTAGAAGACATCAAAGCATTGCAGGCATTAAACAGATGAGTAAACAAGCAAGACCTATACAATATTTCTCACCTGAATATTTGGAGCAATGCAAGGCTTTAACACCACAACAGATTGTAGAATTTCTGGAAGATTTTAGGTTGGCATTTGCCGCACAACAAAGCATGGAGAAGAAATCATGACAGACTGTTTATTTTGTAAAATCATTGAAGGCACTATCCCTTCGGATAAAGTCTATGAAGATGATGCTGTGTTTGCCTTTAAAGATATTCAGCCTAAAGCGCCAACACATGTGTTGGTGATTCCTAAAACACATATCCCAACGCTCTCTGATGCTAAAGACCCTGCCATGCTGGGCAACTTTATGGATAAGGTGAATCATGTTGCCAATGATGTGTTAAAGCTTGAAGCAGGATATCGTGTGGTCATCAATGTGCGTGAAGGCGGTGGTCAGGAAGTGTTTCATTTGCATGCCCACATTCTTGGTGACACATCAGGCAAAACCAAGCTACCTTTTTAAATATAAAACATGGCAAGCCACCGCAAAACGCGAAAATCATCCGAGCTCAAGGCACTAAACCTTAATTTCAGTAAACTCTTTGATGCCGAGCATATGCAGCGCCTCACCAGCATTGCGGTGTTGCGAAGGTATTGGCATGAAATTGTGGGCAAGATGATGGCTGAGCGCAGCGAGCCTATCGCCATAGAGCCGCAACCCGATGATTCGTTAGGCCTAATTATTGCAGTGGATCATTCTGTGATTGCCCAGCATATTCGCCTGCTGCATGAGGACATTCGCAAGGCATGCTTTCGCCAGTGTAAGCTGCAAGGCTTAAGCAAAGTCTGGACGCGCGTGCAGGCGGGCGCAGGCATCAAAGAAGAAAAGAAAACGATAAAAATCAACAAGGTACAATGCACAGATTTACGCGCACTTGCCCAAAGCTTACAAGATGTTGAGGATAAGGCGCTACGCAAGCAGATGTTTCAAGCAGGCACTGCCCAACTTATTTTTTACACGCACGATTAAAAAGGATGTTACACACATGAACATTGCAAAAATGATGCAACAAGCCAAAAAAATGAAAGATGGCATGGCACAAATGCAAGAAGAATTGGCGACATTGGAAGTGACTGGTGAAGCAGGCGGCGGTTTGGTCAAAGCCACTGTTTCGGGCAATCATCAGGTCAAACGCATTGCGATTGATGATAGTTTGCTAACGGATGATAAAGCCATGTTGGAAGATTTGATTGCTGCGGCTGTGAATGCTGGCATGAATGAAATTGAAGCGACCACCAAAGCCAAACAAAAAGATATGATGGGTGGTATGTCTTTGCCGCCAGGCTTTTCGCTTTGATTCATCATTTATCAGGTATGCCAGAGCCGCTTGCGCGGTTGGTTGAGCAGCTTAGCGCATTCCAAGGCATTGGCCCTAAAACTGCCATGCGCCTTGCCTTAAATATGTTAGAGCAATCTGAAAATGATGTGAAAAGCCTTGCTGGTTCGCTGGAACATTTGCATGAGCAGGTACAATTTTGCGATACCTGCGGCGGTTTTTCTACCGCCAACCATTGCAGCATTTGCGATAATATGAAGCGGCAACATCATATAGTTTGCGTGGTTGAGCAGCCTGTGGATGTATTGATGTTGGAGCGCGGGCATTTCCAAGGCAGCTATCATGTGTTGCATGGCAGGCTTAGCCCTGTTGATGGCGTTGGCCCTGAGCAGTTGCGCTTTAATAGCTTGGACACGCGCATTGCTGATGGCAAGATTAGCGAATTGATTATGGCGACTAGCGCCACTGTGGATGGCGAAGCCACAGCCCACTTTATTTCACGCCGCTATGCGCATTTGGATATGCAAATATCGCGTATTGCTAGAGGCGTGCCTGAAGGTGGTGAACTGGAATATTTGGATGAATACACGCTATCCCGCGCACTAGAACAACGTGTGCTTTGGGAGCAAGAGCGCTCAGCGCTGTAAACAGATTAAAAGATAGGAAGGACTTATGTTAAATTTTGCAGATAGAGATGGAATGATTTGGTTTGATGGGGAGATGGTGCCTTGGCGCGATGCTAAGATTCATGTGCTCACCCATACTTTGCATTATGGCATGGGCGTATTTGAAGGCGTTCGCGCTTATCATGCCGAGCAAGGCACAGCGATTTTTCGCTTGCAAGAGCATACCGACCGTTTATTCAACTCCGCTAAAATTATGAATATGGATATGCCCTACTCCAAAGATGAAATTAATCAGGCGCAGTTGGATGCTGTGAAAATTAACAACCTAGATTCTGCATATCTGCGCCCTATGGCATTTTATGGCTCAGAGGATATGGGCTTGCGCGCGGATGGATTGAAAACGCATATCATCGTTGCCGCTTGGCATTGGGGCGCATATTTGGGCGAAGATGCTTTGAGCAAAGGCATTCGCATTCGCACCTCCTCATTCACCCGCCATCATCCCAATATCGCCATGTGTAAAGCCAAGGCCAATGGCAACTATATCAACTCCATGCTTGCGCTCTCTGATGCACTCCGAGATGGCTACGATGAAGCCTTACTGTTGGACGTAGATGGTTTTGTAGCTGAAGGCAGCGGTGAAAACTTCTTCTTGGTGAAAGATGGGGTGATTTACACGCCTGAATTAACCAGTGCGCTGGATGGGATTACACGCAAAACAGTGATTCAACTGGCTGAAGAAGAAGGTTACCAAGTGATTGAAAAACGCATCACCCGTGATGAAGTATATATTGCTGATGAAGCATTTTTTACAGGCTCTGCTGCTGAAGTAACCCCTATTCGTGAGCTGGATGGGCGCACCATCGGCTGTGGTTCGCGCGGCCCCATCACTGAAGTATTGCAAACCAAATACTTTGATGTGGTGCATGGCAAAAGTGCAGCGCATACCGATTGGTTAGCTATTGTTTAAATGACTGCTGATAGGGTTTTGGTGTATTCAAGTGAGGATGGGATGATTCATAAATCATCTCAGCCTTCTGCCAAAGCTGGAAAGCGTAACAAAAAGAAAAAACAAGCTACACCCTCCCCGATTAAAAACCCAAACAAACAGGGTGTGCGTATCATGCG
>JALUHL010000039.1:4314-5328 GCA_027053695.1 Ghiorsea sp. | reverse complement strand
CACCACCGCCACCAACATAAACCCCCACATCTGTGTACCAGTTGTCCAGTAACTGATTTCTCCATGTCAGCTCTGGACCTATAGAGAAAAAACCTCCTCGCTTACCCGTTACTGCACCATATAAACTAGCACCGATGAAAAGATCAGGAAATGCTTCTATAAGGTAGCTGCTACCAACCCAGCCCAACTGCTCATTACTGGGCAACATAATTTGCTCCGCACTAACCTTGAATAAAGCATTTTCCGTTACCATGCCTTGTGCTTCTAATGCACTAGCATTTATGCTATAACAAACAGTAAATAAGAGCATAACTCTTATATCAAATTTCATGAATACTCCTTATGTTTATAAAGTGTGTAGCCATCATGAAGAGGCAGATGAAATCGTCAAACTTTAAACCATCCAAGCTTGCTCCAACTGCAATAATTTCTTCTTAGCAGGTAAACCACCTGCATACCCGACCAAAGAACCATCCGAGCCAATGATTCTATGACAGGGAATCATGATGGATATTGCATTCGCCCCATTGGCAGAAGCCACAGCACGCACAGCCTTTTCATTACCTATATTTTTGGATAGTTCTAAATATGAACATGTTGTGCCGTAAGGAATAGCCATCAAACCTTGCCACACCGATTTTTGAAAGTCTGTACCTACCATGAGTAATGGCACATCAAAGTTTTGTCGCTTACGATTAAAATATTCATCCAATTGATGTCGTGTCTGTTGAAGCACCTGTGTATCTTCTTCTACAAACTCAGCCTTCAAACCTTTTTGCAAACGTGTATCAATACTTTTACGCATTTTTCTGTATCGCCAATCCGCCATGCATAGCTTACCCTCAAAAGCGCCTAAGATCATTTCACCCACAGGTGTTTGATAATATTGAAGGGGCTGTCCCAGATAACTAGGAAAAGTTATCATGAGGGGCAGTATGAGGAAGAGTCGATTAAGCCAATATAAGCAGATGAAACTGATAGAACATTTTGTATCAGGCAGTACGGCAAGATGTG
>JALUHL010000039.1:3125-4304 GCA_027053695.1 Ghiorsea sp. | reverse complement strand
CACCCACAGGTGTTTGATAATATTGAATATTGATTTCATTCATCAATGACTCACCATGAAGACAAACAAGGTATGGTCAAGCAAAAGTAAACCACAGAGAACACAGAGGAATATAAACTGTCATGCCGACCAACGTGGAGGCACCTATAGATTTCTCCACTCCGCTACGCTTCAGTCGAAATGACAAACTCACCACGAAGCACACGAAGAGCACGAAGAAATAGAATTATAACTCACACTTGTACAAGAACGGCATCATCCCCCCCCCTGCTATAGCTGCGCCGAACAAAAGGTGGAAGAAGGGAAATAAGCAAAACACTTGTTCTGTTTTGCGCCCGACTTCCAGCTTTGGTGAGGCTACACGCAGCTATTTAGGGGGCATTTTCTTTGCTTCGTTTCTTTGATGGCAAAGAAATGAAGATAAAGCTTCGTATTAGCCCTCAAGTACCTTACGCACTGCATCTTCAGTAGCATCAATGGTGATTGGTGTTGCAATATCTTGCATGGCTGTGTCTGGGTCTTTCAAACCATTGCCTGTAAGCGTACAAACAATCTTATCACCTGCTTTGAAATAACCTGCATTGTTGAGTTTGATGATACCCGCAACCGATGCAGCAGATGCAGGTTCGCAGAACACACCTTCAAGACTTGCCAGCATATCATAAGCTTGCAGAATTTCTTTATCGGTCACAGCATCAATCACACCGCCTGATTCATCGCGCGCAGCTTCAGCTTGTTGCCATGATGCAGGTTTACCAATACGAATGGCCGTGGCAATGGTTTCAGGGTTTTCAACTGGTGCACCGTTCACGATGGGTGCAGCGCCTGCAGCTTGGAAACCAAGCATTTTAGGCAAAGTTTTAGAAATTCTATGTTCTTTATATTCTTTATAACCTTTCCAATATGCAGTGATATTGCCTGCATTACCTACAGGAAGTGCGTGAAAGTCTGGCGCGAAACCAAGCTCATCAATGATTTCAAACGCACCTGTTTTCTGCCCTTCAATGCGATAAGGATTCACCGAGTTGACCAAAGAAATCGAACCATCCGCAGAAATATCACGCACGATTTGCAAAGCATCGTCGAAATTTCCTTTAATTTGAATCACTTTCGCGCCATAGCGCATACCTTGGCTCATTTTACCCAATGCAATTTTTCCATCAGGAATAAGCACATACG
>JALUHL010000039.1:0-3115 GCA_027053695.1 Ghiorsea sp. | reverse complement strand
GGCAGCTGCCGATGCCGAAGTATTGCCCGTAGATGCGCAAATGATTTTGCGCGAACCCGCATTGTAAGCTTGGGTGACTGCCATGGTCATGCCACGGTCTTTAAATGAACCTGTGGGGTTTAAGCCTTCAAATTTAAGGAAAATTTGTAATTCAGGATTAATCGCATTGCGCAAGTTATGCGACTCATGAAGCGGTGTATTGCCTTCATAAAGCGTAATAATGGCATCGTCCTTGGCAATCGGTAAAAACGCACGGTAACGGTCGATGATTCCTTGATAATGTGGCATGAAATAATCCTTAAACCTTCAATCAGTATTCGGCAATTATGCTATGAATTCAAGCCACGGCAAGCTTTGCTATGATTATGCTTTGGGGTAACCGATTTGTTGGCTATCTTGCACATTTCGATTAGGGGAAAAATCTTCCATCTTTAAGGTAGGTTGCACACCCAACATCCAATCTGCCATGAGTTTGGCTGTTATCGGCGCAAGGGCAACACCATTGCGATAATGCCCAGTCGCTATCCATAAGCCGGGTTTAGATTCAACTTCACCCAGAAAGGGTAAACCATCAGCACTACCCGGACGAAAGCCCATCCATTGATGCTCCACCTCTGCATCATTCAATCCCGGCATAAGCCTTCGCGTTGCAGCCATCAGCTCATTAAAGACTTCCTTGGTGTTACCCCGCTCAAAACCAACATTTTCCATACTTGCACCTACAAGAATACGCCCATCACGTCTAGGTACAAAATAAGCATCATCATGTTTGATGATATGCTTTAAAGTATTTGGTTTGGTTTTGAGCAACACAATCTGCCCTTTGACCGGTTGAACTTCTAACGAAAATCCACTTTGCGCAGCCAATGTTTGGCTCCAGCTTCCTGCGGCCAAAAGCACAGCATCTGCATCATATGTTTTCCCTGCAGCCGTTAGCACACCGATTATCTGACCTTGTTTATCTTCTAATAGCTTCACCACTTCGCTACCTTCAATGATAGGCACATCTAATGTCTGCAAATACAGCAATACTGCCGTTAATAGCTCGGGATTACGCACTTGATACACATCAGGCCAAAGCAAGGCTTCATCGACATTGGGCGACAATGTCGGCTCAACCGCTAGAGCTTGCTCAGGGTTCAAACGCTGCATATCCCAACCAAACTTTTCAGACCACCTTGTAGCTGCGGCTTGGTGGTGCACTTTATCTTCTGCAAAACATGGGATAAGCAGCCCGCTTTGAATGCGCTGAATATCATGCCCCGTTTCTGCATCTAATTCACTTTGCAAATCTGGGTATAAATCAAGGCTAGCATTCACCAACTCACTAAAACTATCAGGGTAAAGCCAAGGGTGGATGGGGCATAAAATACCGGCACCAGCCCAAGATGCTTCGCTAGCCACCTTACCCTTTTCCAATATGGAGACATCCACACCTTGCTGCTTAAGGCGCAAAGCGGTGAGTAGCCCTATGATGCCTGCACCAATCACAATCACTTTTATGACTTAACCCTGCAGACCTGAAAATGTTTGTTCTGAAATAGCTCGAGCTGAAAATTCGGGATAAATGGCATCTGTAAAGTATAAGCCGTGGGCAGGTGCTGTTTGCGCTGCTGCACATCGATTCTTCCCTTCTAATAGTTCTGTTACATATTCAGGCTGCCAACGGCCCACACCCACGGCAACCAATGTGCCTACGATATTTCGTACCATATGATATAAAAATGCATCTGCAGCCACATCCACTGTGATGACATGCCCATCTTGTTTGACATCCAAAACCTTGAGCACCCTTTCGGCAATATGCGCTTGGCAATGGGCAGCTCTAAAGCTGGTGAAATCATGCTGCCCCAACAATAAATGTGCCGCTTGATTCATCTTATCCACCGCTAAAGACTGAAACACCCACCACATCTGTTGCGCATACAAACAAGAGCTTACAGGGCGATTCCATATTTTATATTGGTAACGGCGCTCAACGCAATCAAAACGTGCGTGAAAATTATCAGGTACTGCTTTGACCCCATGAACAAGCACACCTACATCTCTTAGGTGGTAGTTTAAGCCTTTAATGTAAGCATGAGGATTTTTTTGCCAACGCGACTGCAAGACATCAGCATGAACCAACATATACGTGGCATGCACACCTGAATCCGTGCGCCCTGCTGCGGCAAAGTTGGGCGCAGATATTTCACCCTCAAGAAGACGCATAGCACCTTCCATGGCTTCTTGCACAGTAAACGCATTATCTTGCCTTTGCCAACCATGGAATTTTGCACCATCAAATTCGATAACCAAAACAATCCGTTGCCTAGCCTCTGCTATTTCTGTTGTCACATCAGCCAAAATAATCCCCAGCCCATCATCATAAATGCAAGGTATAAGCTATCATTTGCAGTGTATAAGGGTATGTTTGCATGCTCTACCTTAGCAATGCGAACATCCCACTGCTGCCACAACTGCTTGGCTTCAGCCTTGGCTGTTTGCACAACATCTTCTATGGCTAACATCAGCATATTAGGCAGCGATGACCACCGCTTCTTTTGCTTTTCCCATACTAATTTTTTCTTATTTAGGATATCAGGCATATGTTGCTTGATTGCCGATAAAAGTAGGATATAGGGTTTAAGTTTGTGTGAAAAAGGCAAGCTCTCAATCATGCTTAACCACTGCGCTTTGGAAAACACTCTGAGTACAAACATCGCCGCAAAGAATACCAAAGCAATATGCATACATATCACCAAGCCACGCTCAAGACCTTCTTTGGACAATGGTATATAAAAAGGTTGTTGTAGCATCGTACCTGGTGTGAAAAAACTATGGAAAAGCATGGTTGGCACAAAAAGCCAAAGCAGTAATTTTAAACTTTTGAAAAGGTAGGGCATACTAAAACCTTGCAGCAGTAGACCCACGATACATAACACGATTAAAAGAAATGTGGGCGGCAGGCTTTGCAGCGCAACCACCCACACCAATATTGAAAAGATAACAAACCAGCGAACAATCATATCCGCTTATTTCTTGTCTTTGCCCTCATCCAAAAGACCATCAAGGTCTTTCATCAAATCATCCAACTCTTGCGAAGCGCCAAAGGTTTCAACCATAGGGTCATTAT
>JALUHL010000038.1:4394-5330 GCA_027053695.1 Ghiorsea sp. | reverse complement strand
TAAACAGTATTAGTGTTTACCCATGAGTGTTCGTATTGATAAATGGCTTTGGGCTGCCCGCTTTTACAAAATGCGTAGCCTTGCTACCGAAGCCTGCAAAGGTGGGCATATTCTTATCAATGGTGTGCGAGCTAAGGCATCCAAAGTAGTCAGCCTCCATGATGAAATCCAAATTCAAAAAGAAAAAGAATCGTTGACCGTCATCGTCACGGGTTTAGCAGAGAAACGCGGCTCAGCTAAAATTGCACAAGGTTTATATGATGAAACACCGGAAAGCTTAAAATTTCGCGCAGAATGTAATGAACAAAAAAAGTTCCAAACCTACTTTGCACCTTCGCCAGACAAACGCCCTGATAAGCGTGACAGACGTAAAATAAAAGCTTTCAAAGGCCACATCTAAACCGCGCTTATACCCCATTAACCTTAACACTTGTATGTGTAAAAAAACCTGTTAAGAATTGCAACTCAAAATTATAACTGGATGATATAAATCTGGTATAAACTTCTTGGAGGGAGTATTCTATGAAACATATTTCTACTGCCATTGCATTAAGTGCAATGCTAACCACACCTGCATTTGCATTCGATCAAGGGCATCACGCAGAAGGCGCACACAGCCATAAAGCTGTAGCCGATAGCGTAGTTGCTGAACAACGTGAAAAGCTTGCTGAAAATACAAAAGGCAAAGGCTTTGGCCCACAGTCTCCGCGCGATATTGATAGCGCAAAGGGTAACAATAAACGTATGTTTAGCACTGCACCTGCATACACAAGAATGAACCTATGCAATATCCATTTTCACAAAAATGCAGAGCATAAAGGTGGTGAGTTCACAACTTATGCGGGCAATGGTAATGGCGAAGGCTATCAAAGCGGCTATCGTGCTGATATTTCACATTATAGCCATGCAGAATTGAAAGCGACTAAACATGATATC
>JALUHL010000038.1:0-4384 GCA_027053695.1 Ghiorsea sp. | reverse complement strand
ATTAAAAATCCACAACTTCGTGTTGAAACACAAGTCTATACCGTGGTGAATGACAAACATGCGGCAGACTTTATGGAACTGACCAAATACAAGAAAATTGGTGAGTACTATCAAGCAACGCATATTCCAAACAACACAGGCACACCCATTGAATATGAAGGTTCAACTACTGGCCCGGGTTACAACGAAAAAGGTTCACCTTTCCAAGTATCTTGGAGCGTTCGTCCTCAAGTGATGAAAGTAAACATCGAGTCTGTTGGTCAATGGTGTAAAGGTAACGACTTTAAAGAAGACCATGCACATGGTGTTCGCAACCTTGTCAAAAATCCTGATTTATTATCACAAATCAAATAATATTGATTAACTCCCTGTAAAAGCCGCCTCTTTTGAGGCGGCTTTTTTTTATAGCTTTACTTAGAAAACCGACATAAATCGTCAATTTTCCAACATATACTTGCCAATGTAATTTTATGGTGTCATAGTTTTGACAATTTCACGCTATGAGGGCAATGTTATGAAACAAACGGCATATTTATTATTGGTTGATGATGAAGAAGATTTACGCTCGGCACTACAAGAGACTTTAGAGATGTCGAACTACCATGTGACCACTGCTGCCAATGCCATGCGTGCCAAAGATGCTATGGAAAATGCCAAGTTTGATGTTGCTATATTGGATATCCGTTTACCTGATGGGAGTGGCTTAGATTTACTACAGTCTCTCAAAGCATCTGATCCCGATATTGGAGTCATACTCATCACTGGGCATTCTGAAGTTGAATCTGCTGTTCAAGCTATTGAATTGGGCGCGGATGATTTCCTCAAAAAACCGTTCGAGCCCAGTGAGCTGGATATTCGCGTCAAAGAGCTGATAAAGAAACGAGCTATAAAATTAGAAAACAAAGAGCTGAAACATGAAATCCAATCCAGTAAAAGCCAACATGGACTTATCGGACAAAGCGAATCTATTCAACGACTTAGGGATACAGCACTGATGCTTGGCGACTCTGACAGCACTGTTCTCATCACAGGTGAATCAGGTACAGGTAAAGAGGTACTTGCCAATATGCTGCACCAATCAGGAAACAGAGCCAATAAACCTTTTGTATCCATCAACTGCGGAGCCATCCCAGAAGAATTACTTGAATCCGAACTTTTTGGTCATGTAAAAGGTGCTTTTACAGGTGCTGTTCGCGCTCGCTCTGGCCGCTTTGAAGTCGCCAATGGTGGTACAATATTCCTCGATGAAATCGGTGATATGAGCCCCAAACTTCAGGTGAAATTATTAAGGGTTTTACAAGAGCGAACCTTTGAACCTGTAGGCAGTCATCAGAGTATCCATGTGGATGTACGCGTTATCGCAGCCACCCACCGCGATTTAGAAAAAGAGATTCAAGAAGGTAGATTTCGTCAAGATTTATTCTACCGCCTGAATGTTATCCCCTTGATGTTACCATCATTAAGTCAGCGTGGAGATGACGTCATTATATTGACAGAACATTTCTTAAACAATTTCAACAAACTGAAAAATAGTCAAATAACTGGCATCTCTGATCGCTGCAAAGATGTGATGATGCGCTACAACTGGCCCGGGAATGTACGCGAGCTACAAAACCTTGTTGAACGGGTGACCACACTCAAACGGTCGGGGGAAATTGATGTAGAAGATTTACCCTCTCGCATGCTTGATACGGCTGAGCGGGCTGTGCAGGGTTATAGCATTGATGTGAAGCAACATGATAACATTGATTTTAAAGGCATTGTTGATGAATTTGAAAGCCATCTCATCACCAGCGCCTTGAACCGATTTGATTGGAACAAGAATCAGGCCGCAAAATTTTTATCCATGAATCGCACAACACTGGTTGAAAAAATTAAGAAAAAGGGACTTACCCCAGCCTAAACTCCCTTACCTTAGCTCAAACGGCATAAGACTTGCGTAATAGGTGTTATGCTATTGGGAAAGTACGTCATCACATGTTTTATCTTGTTAAGTTTGACTATGACTGCACATGCAGAAGACAAACAAACACATGCTATTCGCATATACTTAAATCAAGGTAAACCTGAACAAGCCATCAGCACTGCTCGCAAACTTCTTGGCAATGAAAGCTTAAGCAATGAGCAACGAAAATCTTTATTCGAATTGATTTTAGAAGCCCAACTCACCATCATCAAAGCAAGGCATTATGAGGATGTAACATCTGCCGTTGATACCATCAAAACCTTACTCAAGGAATTTCCTAAGCAGGTTGATGAACCTCAACTTTTATGGCAAATCACCGAGCTTCATTGGAATCAAGATAACCTTGAAGCTGCACAAGCCGATATTCTAGATTTGCAAAACCGATACCCCGCTTCGCCCCAAGCCCAGCAAAGCCAGCTTATGTTAGGAAAAATACATTATATCCATAAAAACTATGCTGAAGCACGCACTACTTTTTTGCGTTATGCCGTTTATTTTCCAGAACAGTCCCCGCAAGGGCAAGAAGTGCGAATGTGGACAGCTTTGATTGATTACGCCGAAGAAAGATATGCCGTTGCGCTCAAAACATTAGATACCATCTTTAAAGCCAACCCCAGCCTTATTACTTCTCAAGACAGCATCTATTCCCGCTATATTCAACTGCTACACATTCAAGAAAAAAATAATCAAGCCTTAGCGCAGGCTCGCGCCTTTCTCTCCATGTATAAAACCAGCTCCCACACCCCTGAAGTACGTTTATTGCTTGCTGATTTAGAGCTTTTACAACCTCACCCAAACCAAGAAGATATCATCAAAAGTTATAATCTTATCGCCAATGCAGAGCCCGACACATACATTGGCAAGCAAGCATTTATGCGGCAATTGATGTTGCATATGCAGGATAAAACAAGTTACACAGCTATCAAGCCCGCCATTATTGCCCTAAAACGAATTGCCAATAAAAATCAAATGTCAGATATTGAAGATGAAGCCCTATTGGATGAAGCTAGGCTGTGGCATAAGGTGGCTATAAACGACCCCGAAAATAGCCCTAAACAGGCTGCACATGCAGCTCTACAAGACTTTCTTCTTGTCAGTAAATCCAAAGATGCCACGCTAAAAAAACAAGCTGAAACGGAAGGGCAAAAAGCTTTTGTCGCACATTTACAAACGATGATTAAGCAACAAGCTTGGAACGATGTGGTTGATATTTGGCGAACCTTTGCTTCATTTCAACCCAAGCCACAAATAGCCAAGCAACTCTATTTTGATGTTGCCAAAAGCTTGCGACTATCATTTGAATACCAAACGGCAGAATCCATGCTTAAAACATTGTATCAATTATCAACAAGCAGTGTATGGGGCGATAAGGTGATGTTAGAGCTTGCCAAACTGTGGCGTGACCGAGGTGATAAGTCAGGTGTTCGTAGAATCATGCGGTGGTTAGATAATCATGAATATACCATCTACAAGCCTGACATGCTTTTGCTGGTTGCTCAAATGCAGCTTCAAGCTAAGCAAGCAAGCATGGCTTCTCGCACCCTAACTTCTATTTCAGTGAGCGCACTCTCCAATCATGCTCAACAAACCTTCTGGAAAACGAGTGCTTTGGTTGCTCAAGCCTTATCCCGCTGGCACATGGCTGCTCAAGCATGGCAAACATATACCGCCTTCAATGTAGATGACCATGAACAAGCTCTACTTAACCAAGCCAATGCGCGATTTAAAGCGGATGAATTTGAGCAAGCAGAAAAGTTATATCAACAAACCCCAGAGCATTTAAGAAATTCTGCGTGGGCTTACCACTACAGCATCGCCCAACTTAAAAATGGCAAGTGGAATCAAGCCACCACAAGGCTAACGGAGCTCAAAAACAAGCCTGAAGCAGATATCTATACATCCATGGCTGCATTGACCCTAGCCGAACGCAAAGCAAAACAATTATTGGAGAATAGCCTATGAAACAATCTCACCATATCGCCATCATTGGCTTCCCTATGCAGTATTTATCTGATTTACAAATCCAGCTGGGTACCTTACTACCCAACACCCCCGTTGAAGCCGTGATGCAGCTTCATGATGATATGATTGACCAGTTTAGTCTTCTGTTTGTCTGGGATGATGTTGCTATTACTGGGCTTGTGCATCGCATTTTCAAAGCGCAACCTCAAGCCAATATTGTTGTATTATCAGAGCAAGCGCATGCAGAACGGGCTCAAGATTTAATGGACATGGGTATCATGGATTACCGTACATTACCCTGCCCCAATGAAATCCTTGAAATTTATGTACGAAAATCAGGCTATCAAACTGCCCTTTTAAACACCTCAAAACAACAGCAGCAAGGCTCCGATATTTTTGTCACTGAAGATATTGAGACACGAAGGCTACTTGACCAAGTTGCCCTTGTTGCGCCCA
>JALUHL010000037.1 GCA_027053695.1 Ghiorsea sp. | reverse complement strand
CGCTCAAGCACCCAGTTGCGCGCTATCCTTGGCAGAGAGCCAAGCGCCAACGAAATCGCTTTAAAAATGGGCAAATCTAAAGCGCGTGTCCATGAATTAAGAGATGCTATGCAACATACCCATAGCGCTGATGAAATGATTTTAGGCACAGAAGAATTAAGTGTGTATGATGTTACAGCCGATGAAGATGCAGAGCATCCATGCGAACAAATGAACCAAGGTATTTGCAAAGATATGGTGCATACATGGCTCAATTTCTTAAGCAAAAAAGAACGTGATGTCATGATGCTGCGTTACGGTATTGGCGATAGAGATGACCCTTGGACATTAGAAGCCATTGGCGAGCATATGGGTGTGACCCGCGAACGCATTCGCCAAATCCAAGTTGCAGCCCTACAAAAATTGCGTAACCTTCCAGAAGCAAGAACAATGCTTCTGGAGGAAATGGTTTGACGACAAAACCTGCGATTCAACTTAGAGATTATATTCGTAACATTCCAGACTTTCCTAAAGCTGGCATTAACTTCAAAGATATTAGCCCATTGCTTGCCAATGGCGAAGCCTTTTCAGAATGCACCTCTGAACTTGCCGTGCATATGCCCGCTGATATTGATGCCATTGTTGGCATTGAATCCCGAGGCTTTTTATTTGGCGCAGCATTAGCCCAACTTACAGGCATGGGTTTTGTGCCCATTCGTAAACCCGGCAAACTCCCTGCAGATACCCATGCCATCGAATATGAGTTGGAATATGGCACGGATGCCCTCGAAATTCATAGAGATGCCTTAAGCCAAGGGCATAAGGTCGTGATTGTGGATGATTTGTTGGCCACAGGCGGTACGGCTGCTGCAACCATCCAACTGGTAGAACAACTTGGCGCTGAAGTTGCCGCATGTTTATTTGTCATCGAATTAGATTTTTTAGGTGGTAAAGAAAAGTTAGGCAATACGCCTATATTTAGCTTACTGCATTACACCGATTAGGCTTTTAACAAACTCGAAAACACATTTTGCGCATGTTTTTCAATCAGTCGTTCAACATCCTGCCTTGTCGCATCAATGCCTAATGTTTTAAGCGATGTCACGGGCGCATCACGCATACCGCATGGCACAATGCCTTTAAAATGATGCAAGTTGGGGTTGATGTTAAGCGCAACACCATGCCAAACCACCCACCGCCGACAACGCACGCCAGCCGCCGCAATTTTTAAGCCATCCACCCAAACACCAATACCGCGTTTGTCTCGGGTAGCTTTGTTGATGCCAAGGTCTTTTAATGTACGTATCACCACTTCTTCCAAGCGCCAAATATGCTGATGCAAATCTTGTTCGCATGATAAATCCGCCACCACATAACACACAAGCTGCCCCGGCCCATGATAGGTGACTTCGCCGCCACGACCCGTTTGAAATACTTCAATGGTATCGCCATCCACTTGCCTTGTGAGCACATCTTGCTCAGAGCCTGATG
>JALUHL010000036.1 GCA_027053695.1 Ghiorsea sp. | reverse complement strand
AACACCTAGCCAAATGCGCGGTTTTGGTGTGTCTGGATGTTTTGAAGCGTGCCCGCTTGCACCCAAACCTTCCAAATTATCTGAAGAAGCTGCTAACATGCGGCTGATATTACGCAGAAAAGAAAATTGGGTCAAATAAAAATGTATCAGATTGAACTGATTTTGATGATTTTTACACTAATTTTGATAGAAAAAGGTAAAAAAGGTTAAAGTTTATGAAAATTCAGCTTAATGGTGAAACAAGGGAAATGGCTGCGAAATCCGTAGCAGATTTAATCATTGAGTTGGGTTTAGAAACACGTATGTTGGCTGTTGAGCGCAACTTAGAGGTGGTTTCTAAAAGTGCATATACAGACACGAAACTGCAAGAAAATGATAGGATAGAAATTGTCCACATGATTGGTGGCGGCTGAGGGTATGATGAGCAAAGATACGTTTAAAGTAGGTACATACGAATTTACATCACGTTTAATCGTGGGTTCAGGTAAATACAAAGATTTTGAGACCACCAAGCTTGCAACCGAAGCATCCGAAGCTGAAATGATTACTGTGGCAGTGCGCCGAGTGAATATCACCGATGCAGGTAAAGAAAACTTACTTGATTATATCGACCCGAAAAAATACACGATTTTGCCGAATACAGCAGGCTGTTTTAATGCGGAAGATGCAGTACGCACCCTAAGGTTGGCTAGGGAAGCAGGTGGCTGGGACTTGGTGAAATTGGAAGTATTGGGTGATACGCAAACTTTGTATCCCAATGTGGTAGAAACCATCAAAGCAGCAGAAGCTTTAGTAAAAGAAGGTTTTCAGGTGATGGTTTATACCAATGATGACCCGATTGTAGCAACCAAACTTGAAGATGTGGGTTGTGTGGCAGTGATGCCATTGGGTAACCCTATTGGTTCAGGTCGAGGGCTAGCGAATCCTTTTAATATCCGTGTGATTAAAGAGCGTGCAAGTGTGCCTATCGTGGTGGATGCTGGTATAGGCACTGCTTCTGATGCAGCCAAAGCTTTGGAGCTGGGCGCAGATGCAGCACTCATCAATACTGCGATTGCCGAAGCCAAAGATGAATGTTTGATGGCAGAAGCCATGCGTGATGCTGTGCGGGCTGGTCGCAAGGCATTTTTGGCTGGGCGTATGCCAAAAAGGGCATTTGCATCGGCTTCATCACCTACAGAAGGCTATATCTGGGATTAATGTGTGCGTGTCTAGAGGGTGCCTCCCTTAGCTCACGCCAACTGCGCCAAGGTTGCAACATTTGGTAAATCCATCTGTTAAACGCCACCCATCCTGACTTGAGGTGATTTTACAAATGAAATAACGGCTTTTAAGCACACCTTAAGTGAGGTGGCTTTGCAGCGTTATATGTTTTGCTACCATCAACATCACACCCTTTGTCAACGAAACTAAAAGTATTATTGGTATCGATATGTGTCGCCGAGTTTCTTTAGTCTAAATGGTGTAAAAAAGAGACCAACCTTCTTTACAGGGCTATAAACTTCAAAAGTTTCCCGCTTAGGAGAAGCAATTGGTTCTCTGACTTTTTTCGCACCCACAATCATATTGGCACGCATGCCTATGGCTTGCTGTTTAATCTCATCCAAGGAGTGAAAAAGACTGCTCGAAAGCTTTTCTGAGACAATCAAGAAATCCAGCTCAAGTGATTTCCCATTTTCAAACAGGGCACTTACCGTGGCGACTTGTTCTAAGCGGTTACCATTGAGCACCACATCTGCTGTGGGCACCAATGCCGTGCTCTCTAAGCTATTGGATTCCCCTGTAAGCTTAAAAAACCAATCGAAATTATCCTGCTTCACTTTGTCCCAGTCCGCTATTTGCCCACGTCGCCTGCTTAGGTCGTTGTATCGTTCTTTGGCAGTGGGTGTCCAAACCAGCGGCTCTTTGATTGTTGGGTAAGATTTATCTTTTGCAAACCCATTATTCTGATGAGCATAGGCAATCCCTTGTTTTAATTGTTCGGGTAGTTTTGCAGCTATTGCCTTATATTTTTCACGGAAGATGTTTTTCGCTTCCTCAAGATATTTCTGATTGGCATCAAATACCTTTTGATTATGCACATCCTGCTTGGCAAGGGTTCTTGAATCGGTATACACACCTTCGCCAAACGCAGGCTTACCAAACATGGCATATTTCTTCATGATTTGATTCCATTCTGGATCGCTGACCATGATTGTTTTTGTTCTAAGGTTTTGATTTAGTTTGGCAGGTAAGCCTTGTATTTTGCCAACAATACACGCTTCTTTCACCATATCGGCTTTTTGTGTTTTGCCATCGTTCAACATGCCACGCGCCAATAATTGTTTAGGATCTTTGCCTGGAATCGCGTTAAATGTATAAGAAAAATTGCCGTATGCACTGCTAAAATAGTATGTGCCTACTTCAATACTTGGGCTATTGGTATAGACATATGATGGTTTTAGGTCACGCATCTTTTTCAAATCTTTGCCACAGTAAATACTATGAATATTGATTGCCTTTTCTCTATCCAAATAAATATCCTTATAACCCTCAACAGCCAAAGCTTGCGTGCTGCTCAGAATCAGCACACCACCCACAGCTATTTTTGACCATCTTGAAATCCAATCTTTTTGCTGCATACATCACCTCTTTTTATATGTTTCTTTGTTATTGTATCGCTAAACCAAGCAAAAAAGGCCGCCACATACATGGCGACCTTTCATCGTTGTTGCAATCAATCATGATACTGCATAATCACGCGATCAATAGAGATACACTGCACCTGAATTGATTACCGTATTATCCGCTTGATTGCCGCCAATGCCAGTTGCGACACTATCTTCAACGTAAGCACCCGCAGCCAAGGTATTACCATCATTGCTTAGAGATACTGATATAGAAAAGGCATCAGAAGCTCCTGTGTTGGAAGCTTTTACATAAGATTTTTGCATCCATGTTGTACCCGTGCGGCTAAATACATACACCGCACCTGAATTGGGTGCTGTATTGTCCGCTTGATTACCACCGATGCCTGCGGCACCACTATCTTCAAGGTGAGCACCCACAGCTAAAGTGTTACCATCACCACTTAAATGAGTAGAGTAACCAAACGAATCACTCACACCAGTGTTGGAAGCCTTAAGATAGGCTTGCTGTGTCCACACAGAACCTGCTCTACTAAATACATACACAGCACCTGAATTAGTTGAAGTATTATCCAACCCATTACCTGCCACGCCAGTAGATGCACTATCTTCATTAGGAGAAGTGACCACCATCGTATTACCGTCATTACTTAAGCTCACAACCCAACCAAAATTATCATTTGGTCCTGTGTTGTAAGCTTTCACATAAGCCTGCTGTGTCCAGACCGTACCCGTGCGGCTAAATACATACACCGCACCTGAATTGGATGCTGTATTGTCCGCTTGATTACCACCGATGCCTGTGGCAGTGCTATCTTCAGTCCTTGCACCCACAGCCAAGGTATTGCCGTTAGCACTTAGCGAAACAGAGAAACCAAACCAATCACCCGCCCCTGTATTCGATGCTTTCACATAAGCTTGCTGTGACCAAACTGTACCCGTGCGACTAAATACATACACCGCACCTGCTTCAATTGCGCCATTTAACTGAGTACCTATATTAATGCCAGTGTTTGGGCTGGATTCACCATAAGCACCCACAGCCAAAGTATTGCCATCACCGCTTAACGCTACAGAATAACCAAAGTAGTCATTGAAATCTGTGTTAGAGGCTTTGACATAGGCTTGTTGTGTCCACACTGTGCCCGTGCGACTAAACACATACACAGCTCCTGCATTATTTTTTGTATTATCCAACTGGTTTCCACCGATGCCAGTGGCAGCACTAGCTTCTAAGTAAGCACCCACAGCCAAAGTATTGCCATCCGTGCTTAGGGAGACTGAAGTACCAAAATGATCGTTCGCTCCTGGATTGGAAGCTTTTACATAAGCCTGTTGGCTCCATGTATTTCCAACTTTACTAAACACATACACAGCACCTGAATTGGATACCGTATTATCCGCTTGGTTACCATTGATGCCTGTGGCAGCACTATCTTCATAGAAAGCACTCACAGCTAAAGTGTTACCATCACCACTGAGCGAAACAGAATAACCAAAGTAATCATTTGCCCCTGAATTGGATGCTTTGGTATAAATTGTCGCTGCTACTGAATCGATCAAAGCAAGGGTTTGATTGGCGGACGTGCCACAAACTGTTTCAGCAAGGTTACATGCCTCAACGGCATATTGCGCTGACAACCAATTGATTTTATGCACAGGAATACCAAGGCTATGGCTTGTTGCTGTGCTTGGGATATTCGCCGCATAAGGATCAACTGTAAAACCAGAAGCTCCATCGGGGTTCACTAGAATACGATAATGATCAATATTTGCCGCCGTAATACCTGTAAAACTATTCGCTGCCCATGTGAAATCTAAAGATTTACCACTCACGGTCATGCCTACAGTTGGTGCAACATCATCATTAACAATCGTGCCTGTTGCAGAAGCTGTACCCAATGTTGCGCCTGATGGTGCGCTTAGTGTCACGGTTAGTGTTTCATCGGGTTCAACCTGTGTATCACCACTGACACCCACTGATATTGTGCCGCTTGTTGCGCCTGCGGCGATATTTACAGAGGCTATTCTGTTGGTATAATCAGAGGCTGCCAAAGCTGTGCCATCTGTAGTGGCATAATTCACTGTGGTAATCGCACCCGATGCCGTGCTTAACGTGACTGTAAAATCAAGGCTGGTCGTGCCTGTATTGCCTTCGTTCACAGAAGCTGGGGCAATCGATACACTTGGCATAGTATCATCATTGGTAATCGTTGTTGTAGCAGTCGCTGTGCCTAATGTTGCGTTGGTTGCAGTGTTTAAGGTGATCACCGCACTCGCATTCGCTTCATATAATGTATTACCTGTTACAGGTATGTTAAAAGGTATGTTAGTTGGTGGGTTGAGTTGACCTTTGGCTATTGTCATCGTGCCGCTGCCAGAGCCACCATGGTTAGAAGTAAAAGAATAAGTAATCGTTGTATCAAAACCCGATACCGCACTTAAACTGATAGCTGGGTTTATATACTTCACCCCTACATTACCTTCTGTAATCGTCGCAGGCATACTCACCGATACAGTCGGCATAGCATCATCATTGGTGATGGTGCCTACGGCTGTAGCTGTCGCCAATGTTGCGCCTGTTGGTGCGCTTAATGTCATGGTCAGCGTTTCATCGGCTTCATATGTGGTTTCGCCTGTGATGGGCACGTCAATCGTACCGCTGGTTGCACCTGCTGGGATGGTTAATGTGCCTGAAGTGGCAGTATAATCACTTGCTGCCAAAGCTGTGTCATCTGATGTGGCATAGTTGATGGT
>JALUHL010000035.1 GCA_027053695.1 Ghiorsea sp. | reverse complement strand
GATGCCACGCTTTGCAACATGGAACCAAAACGATGTTTCACCGCATGGCTACCCAAACCTTCAGGATGATGGCGGCGAACCCTGCTAACATGCTCTAACGCTTTCAAAGCTTTAAATACACGCGCCAAATGCACCCTGTCTTGCACATCAATCAAAATATAAAGCAAGGTCAATGTGCCGGGAAGCTGCTCAATTCTAAGGTCTTCAATGTTCGCATCCTCTTGAGATAACGCCGATGTAACAAGCCCCAAAGAGCCACGCTCATTGCTACAAAACACTTCAATCCCCGTTTCATAATACTGCCCTTGCACAGGCTGCCAATCCACATCCACCCATGCCATCGCATCTTTACGCATCACCTCAGGGCAATGCTGGTCATGCACAATAAAACCCTGCCCTTTCACAAAAGAGCCAACCACCTGATCGCCAGGGATAGGATGACAGCATGGTGCTGGCTGCATATTCGATTCAGAAAACAAACGCCTACGAACCACACTTTCCTCATCTTTATGCATGTATGCCAATAGTTCGGATACTTCCAATTCGCCGCGACCAAGCTTTTCCTTAAGCTCCACATCATCTTTGCAATCGGCAAACTGCAACACATCATGGCGTATGGTTTCCTTGCCCAAAGCACTTGCCAACAAATGCTCGCCCAAACGCACCGCACTTTCTTTTTCTTGCGCTCTAAACCATTGGCGAATGCTTTGCTTGGCTTTGGATGTTTTCACCCATTGCAACCACGAGCGTGATGGCGTTTGCTCAGGGCTGGTCAACACTTCGATTTCATCACCATTAAGCAGCTCTTGTTTGAATTCAGCAGGTTCGCTATTGATACGAATACCCACGCAATGATTGCCCACATCCGTATGCACCGCATAAGCAAAGTCCAAAGGTTTACTGCCACGAGGCAAAGCAAACAAATCGCCATCCCGAGAAAACACATACACTTCTTTGACAAACAAATCCAAGCGCACATTTTCCAAAAATTCACCAGGGTTATCGGCGGTGTGCAAGGTTTCTGCCAATTGTTTCAGCCACTGAAAGCCTTGCATTTCCTCTTTTTCTTTGGGTTTATCTTGGGCTTTATACAGCCAATGTGATGCCACCCCATCTTCGGCATAATGATGCATGGATTCACTGCGAATTTGCACTTCAATCCTAAAATTATCAGGGCCAATCACCGCCGTATGCAAGGATTGATAGCCATTGGCTTTGGGCAAAGCAATATAATCTTTAAAGCGACCCGGCACAGGGTGATATAAGCTGTGAATAATACCCAATACATGATAACAAGCAGGCGTATCTTCCACAATCACACGGAAAGCAATAAAGTCATAAATCTCATCAAAATCAAGGCTTTTGCGTTGCATCTTTTGATACAAGCTATACCGATTCTTCATCCGCCCTTGCACTTTGGCTTCAATGCCTTGGCGGCTCAGCGCCTCTTGAATAATGCCCTCAATACGCGTTTGGGTTTGGGTTAAAAATTCAAGTTTACCTTCAATTTTTTCTTCCAGTTCGCGGCTGGCTTCTGGCTCAATGTATTGAAATGCCAAATCTTCCATGGCTTGCGCAATCCAATGAATGCCCAAACGATGCGCAAGCGGCACATAGATTTCCATGGTCTCAATGGCGATACGCTTTTGCTTATCTCTACGCATCACGGCCAAAGTGCTCATATTGTGTAAGCGGTCAGCCAGCTTCACCAGCAACACGCGCAAATCTTGCGCTGTCGCCATAATCATTTTACGAAAGTTTTCAGCCTTTTGATGTTCCGATGATATAAAGTGGATTTTACCCACCTTGGTCACACCATCCACCAAACGCGCCACTTCATCGCCAAAGCGCTGCTGAATATCTTCCAATGTCACATGGGTATCTTCGACAGTATCATGCAGCAAACCTGTCATGATGGATGGCACATCCAGCTTCAAATCAGCCAGATTCTTTGCGACATTTAAAGGATGATTGATGTAAAGCTCGCCAGAGCTGCGGCGTTGCCGTGCATGGGCGTGAGCTGCAAACACATATGCCCGATTGATAAGCTCCACGTCAGCTTTGGGCATATATGTTTTGACTTGTTCCGTGATTTCAAAAATGCGGCTCATGATTTACAAGTCTCGTTTAATGAATAAACCGCATAAATAGGGGTAGTTAAGCAGCAAGCTCTTCTTGGGCTTGGGCTTGAGCAAGTTCTTGGGCTTCAAGTTCAAACACATTGTCCCAAGTCACATAACCTTCGCCAAGCTCTTTAAGCGCTTGCACAGTTGGTTTATGTCCTTCCTCTTCGAGTACGCTTGGCATACCATTCTGCAACTGACGCGCACGGCGCGCAGCAAGAACAATCATCTCAAAGCGGTTAGGATAATGACGAATACAATCTTCAATGGTAACACGAGCCATAATAAAGCCTCCAAAATAAGTCTGGCAAATCTACTCGCTCAAACCTTATTGTCGATACTTGTCTGCAATTCCCTCAGCCCAGAGCCAAAGCTATGCCGCTAAACACCCCTCATATCCTCATCATTGGGCTTGTTTGGCCTGAGCCAAATAGCACAGGCGCAAGCCAGCGCATCATGGAATATATAGCCTTATTTCACGCGCACGATTGGAGCATCACATTCGCTTGCCCTGCCGCCAAAAATGAAGCCAGTACTGCCCTAGATAAGCTTGGCGTATTGACCCAAGAGATTGCTTTAAATTGCAGCAGCTTTGATGATTTCATGGGTGATTTAAAGCCAAGCATTGTCTTATTTGACCGCTTTATGATGGAGGAGCAATTTGGCTGGCGTGTGGCAAAGGCTTGCCCTGATGCGCTGCGCATCCTTGAAACCATAGATTTGCATTGCTTGCGAGAAGCCCGCCATCAAGCTTTCAAAGTAGGTAAACCTTTCTCGCCAGACATGCTCAACAATGATGTTGCCTTGCGCGAAATCGCTGCCATCTATAGAAGCGACTTATCCATCATCATTTCTAGCTATGAATATGAGTTGCTGCAAACCCACTTTGGCATATATAAACATTTGCTTCACCTTTGCCCATTCATGCTTGAAGCAGCCAATCGTGAAACTTTGCCCAGCTTTGAGCAGCGCGCCCATTTTATCAGCATTGGTAATTTTAGGCATGCGCCCAACTGGGATGCTGTGCTGCAATTAAAGCAAAGCATTTGGCCATTGATTCGCAAGCAGTTGCCCAAAGCTGAGTTGCATGTTTATGGGGCATACACCCCGCCCAAAGCCACAGCCCTACACAACCCCAAAGAAGGCTTTTTGATTAAAGATAGGGCAGAACATGTGCAAGATGTGATGAGCAATGCGCGGGTTCACCTTGCCCCGCTTCGCTTTGGCGCAGGGCTGAAAACCAAGCTTGCTGATGCCATGCGTTTTGGCACCCCCAGCGTTACCACCAATATTGGCGCAGAAGGCATGACAAACGGCTTAGATTGGGCTGGAAGCATAGAAGATGAGCCAGAGGCTTTTGCTGATGCCGCCGTAGCATTGTATCAAGATAACATCGCTTGGCAGCAAGCGCAAAGCTATGGTTATAATATTGTCAGCTCATGGTTTAACCAAGCAGATAATCAACAAAAGCTATGGCAAAAAATATCAAAGCTGCAAGAAAACTTGGCAGCGCACCGCCAGCAAAACTTTATCGGGCAGATGCTCAATCATCATCACCATAAAAGCACAGAGTTTATGTCTCGTTGGATTGAAACCAAAAACAAATAGCTCATACAGAAATGATTAAGGTTTTAGCTTGGCCTCTTTGAGTTGAGCCTCGGTTAACCGTTGCATCAGCATTCACATGTTTTAAAGCCGAAGCCAACGTAAAGCCCATACCCAAGCCGCCCACCAACACATGCGCTTTAGCCCTGCCTTTGATGGGTGCGCAAGCAAGCTCTGCCAACATATCCTCCGAATAATGAAAGCCATTATTCATCAGCTCACTATCTTCAGTATCCACACGAATAGAAAACGCTTCATCACGCTGAAATATCCGCATGGTCAAACCATGTTCGGTAGAAGTATCAAGTAAGGTGGTATTTGTCCATGCGCCAGATTAAGACAGTTAATATAAATACATCAAGTATATCGGCATCCAATCACCTCCATATATGAGCAAGATATGCTTAAAAAGCCTTTACATATTTTATTTATCCATCTATTGTGGTAATAATTCATGCAAAGAATTGGTGCGAAGACTTACCTAAAATAGGGGAAGGTATGACTGACACCGAAAGCCAACAAAAAAGATTAAGAAGAAAACGCTTGCTAGAGTTTTGTGCTAAGCATCCTGACGACCCAGTATTTCGTTTTAGATTAGCTGAATCTTATATGGAAACAGAGAATAAAATTCTCGCTATCTATTCTGCCAGAAAGGCTCATGCACTTTTTGTTGCTGAAAAGAATAACATGCAAAGCAAAGCTATTCTTAAACAGTTTGGCAAAGATGCTGACAGCAGCAAAAAACATTATGTTTCAGATACCTTTATCCGTTTGAGTAACGAAAGGAATATGATTTCCCGCAAGATGAAACAAGTTAAGCTTAAAGAAGGCACTACCTTGTATAAAAAGGGAGACCTTGTCGATTACGTTTACCTTATTGTGGAAGGCGAGTTGGCAGTGGTCAATAAGATAGAAGATAAGCATGTTTTTTTGCTGAAGCTAGGCCCGGGTCAAGTTGCATTTGAATATGATACTAAATCTGAAGAGCATCTTGTAACCAATGAACATGAGGAAGAAAATGGTGAGGATTCAAACGAAGGGGAAAAAGCATACAAAATAGTCATGTACCGGGGTACAAAAACCAAAGTTTATGATGACGCAACCACAGCTGAGAAGAAACCAGTGATGTATCGCGGCTCTGTTGTGGCTGACTCCAATCAAGAATCCAAAGTCAGAGCCGAACCGACCACATATCGAGGCAATCAAGTGGATAAAGAGCTCTATAAGAGGCATAGGTATGCTACGGTCATTGCACAAAAAGATTGTACTTTATTAAAATTTACGCCACAAGAAATTAAAGAAGCATTGCAAGAATATAACTTGCATAACTTGTTTGAAGAAGAAGCAACTACACGCTTTAAGTTAGCCAAGCTTTCGAGCTCAAAGCTTTTTATTAATCTTCCTTCCATTTTAATGCCTTGGATGGCCAAACTTACTACCGTATCTACATATAACGATGGTGATGAGCTTAAAAAAGCAGGTGAACTTTTCCCATGTGTTAAGCTTGTTGCACAAGGGCATGTACACTTTTACGAAGAAGAAGCAGATCGAAGCTTAAGTTATTGCGGGCGTACTAAAGAAGGAGAAATACTTGGGCTTGATGCTTTATTTAGCAAGCAACCATCCAAGTATATTTATCAAGCAGAGCTAGGCTGTGAAACCATTGATATCGACTATAATAT
>JALUHL010000034.1 GCA_027053695.1 Ghiorsea sp. | reverse complement strand
GATGACCATCCACTCTTCCGCGACAGCCTTTCTGGCATTTTATCCCAAGAAAAACTAAAGGGAGAAACGCCTGAAATATTACGCGCTGAAGATGCGCCTTCTGCACTAAAAATTATCCATGACAACAAAGACTTAGACATGGTACTGACTGATATTGACATGCCTGGCATGGATGGCTTAACCCTACTCCAACAAATCAAAACTTTTTTACCTAACGCTATCATTGTCATGATATCAGGTTCTGAACAAGCCTCTGATGTACAAAAAGCGTTAAGTTTTGGTGCGCAAGGGTTTATCCAAAAAAGCAGTGAAACATCAGTATTGCTAGCAGCACTTCAGCTCATTCTTGCAGGCGGCACATACATACCACCATTGATGCTTGAAGAGCAGGCAGCAACCATACCCGCACGCCAAGAAACAGCGTCTTTAACTGCCCGCCAAATGGATATTTTACAGTACCTGCATCAAGGAAAACAAAACAAAGTGATTGCTTACGAACTTGATTTAAGTGAGGCGACAGTCAAAGTACATGTTCGTCATATTTTCTCTGTACTTGGGGTGAAAAATCGCACACAAGCTGTGCAGAGAGCACTGGAGCTTGGTATCTTATGATGTGGGTGACAGTACTAGTTGTTTTAGCTTGGGGTTTTACTTTATTCGCTTTATGGCAGAAAAACAAAAAGGAAGAGCATCTTAGTCAACAAATTTTAGATCTCACCAAGCAAAACAAACTCACTGCAGCGAAAAAAACCAAATTTCTTGCAACAGCAAGCCATGATCTGCAACAACCTCACCAAGCCTTGGGGCTATTTTTAGCATCCATCAATATGCAAGATCTTGATATTGAAACCGCCAATATTATCAATAAAGCTAAAGATGCACACGCCACAACATCTAAACTTCTTAATCAGTTGTTGGATATTTCAAGGCTAGATACCGCAGAAAAACCAGAATTGAAACGTGTTGCTCTGCACGAACTCATTCATAGCATAGGTATGAAATTTATGCCCATTGCTTCATCTTACGGCGTTGAGCTACGTATTCGTCAGCGCGATGCTTATGCTATGACAGACCCTGTAATGCTTGAGCGCATGCTAACCAACATCCTTCTCAATGCCTTTAGGCATGCCAAAAAAGCCAATGTTTTATTATCTATACGCAGAAGATTACGCGATGGTGAAAAATACTGGCGTATTGAAGTTTATGATACAGGTGTTGGTATTCCTGATGATAAACAGCAACTTATCTTTCAAGAGTTCACCAAATTGTCTAAGCCCGAGCTTTCACCCACAGGGCTTGGACTTGGGCTTGCCATTGTCAAACGCCTTAGCAGCATTCTTGAACACCCAGTAGGGTTAAGGTCAAGACTAGGTAAAGGTTCATGTTTTTATATTGAGCTCAAAGCAGCCCGCAAACCACGAAAAACAGCGGCAGAGCCCATGATTGATAGCGTGATTCGCCAACGCATGAAAGTGGCTGTTATCAATGAAA
>JALUHL010000033.1 GCA_027053695.1 Ghiorsea sp. | reverse complement strand
CAATCGCTGCCGTTAATGCCGAATCAATGCCGCCTGATAAGCCAATCACCACTTGGGAACTGCCATTGCGCAACACATAATCTTTCGTGCCCAGCACCAAAGCTTGGTAAATTTGCGCCATATCTTTGGGGATTTCAGCTAGGCTAGGGCTAGATACATCATGGATGTTGATGTCTGCTTTGCCCACTTCCACATCTTCAAACAAAGGCAACCTAAGCACGACTTCACCTTGAGCGTTGACCACATGCGAACCACCATCAAACACTATTTCATCCTGACCACCAATAGGATTTACATACACGATAGGGCAACCAAACTGCTTGGCACGGCGGCTTGTTAATGCTTCACGCTCATGCTGCTTATTGATATGAAAAGGGGATGCATTGAGGTTTAGCCATACATCACAATCCAAGTCCGCCTGAGTTTCCGCCAAAGCATCCGACCATAAATCTTCACACACACCGATGCCAACATTCACACCTTTGAGGTTAAATACGCTTTGTAAACCTTGCCCAGCAGCAAAATACCTACGCTCATCAAACACGCCATAATTGGGCAACTCTTGTTTATCATAAATGCCAAGCAACCTGCCATGCTGCGCCATAAATACGCTGTTAAAAAGCTTGTCTTCCTCTTGCCTAGGCGCGCCAAATACCACCACAGCTTCACCACTGCTTTGCACAATCGCACCAATGCCTTGATCCACTTCATCAAGGAAAGACTGGCGCAAGAGCAAGTCTTCAGGGGGGTAACCCGTGATCATCAGTTCAGGGAAAACCAGCATATCCACATCCGTGCCACTGGCCTGCTGCATGGCTTGGTAAATCAGCCGTGTATTGCCTAAAATATCGCCCACACGCGGGCTGCTTTGCATCAGTCGAATAATCATGCAGCAAGTGTATCGGTGTTGATGCGTATTGTGTAGATTCTGTGTAAGCTTTGCCCATGCCAAGCCATTCTCATATCCAAATCATTGATAGCCTAGACCGTGGCTTAAGCTATGCTGAAAGTTGCTTTGAAACCTTTCGCGTGGTGGATGGTGCTATCTTTTTATGGGATAAACATTGGCAGCGGCTTAACCACGGCTTGCGCAGCTTTGGCTTTGATATTGCGAATCAACATGATGAGGTCTTAGCATCTTGCCTGCAAACGGCTCAACAACAAGGCAATGATACACTGCTGCGTTTAACTGTTTCTGGTGGTGATGCGCCGTGGGGTTTACAACAATCTGTACCACCCAACATCTATATCCAAGCTGGTATTTACGAGCAGCCCGCGCAAAACATCCGCCTACAAAGCGTTGAATACCCCTTTCCTGTGCAGTCCAAACCTGCCAAGTTTAGCGCCGATTATGCGCACACGCTCCAAGCTTTGCAGCACTGGCAGCTAGAAGCGCCGCAAAGCCCACTGGTGTGCAAAGATGGCTTTATACTTGGTGGCATCACCGCCAACATCGCATTATTGCTCGATGGCATGTGGCTCACACCTGAAGGAGAAGGCATTTTATCAGGGTGCGTGCGCCAATATCTTATCGAACAAGGCATCTTGCTTGCCACTCCATGCAAAACCCAAGTGTTAGAAAAGCTCCAAGCGGCTGTATTACTCAATTCAGGTGCTTTTGTGCAAGGGATTGAAGGCATCAATGGTAAACTTTTAGACCATGAGCATATCGCTATCTATGATTTAAAGCAGATATTAACGGGACAAAAAGGCGTGAGCTTATGAGTAAAACAGTAGGCATCAAAATATTCGCCGTCATACTTTTACTTGCGCTTGTTTTGGCGTGGTATGCGTGGGTCTTGCTGCAACAAAAACATGACATTGCTAGTCAAACCATCGAAATTCCAAACGGTGTATCAAGTAAAAGTATTGCCAAACTATTAGAAAAGGAAAAACTCATTCCTTCTGCTTTTGCCTTTGCTTGGTGGACTAGGCTTTCTGGCAAAGCCTCGCAACTCAAACCCGGTCTTTATCATATTCAAGGCCAGTTCAATACGCTGGATATTGTTGATATTTTAACCCAAGGTGATGTATTGCAATTTAAGGTGACTGTGCCTGAAGGTTTACGAACCGATGAAATGCTTGCCCTGCTCAGCAACAAAACAAACTCACCCTTGCATGCTTGGCAACAAGCCTTAAACGATATTGTGGGTGAGCAAGAGTATGAAGGTTTATTCTTGCCCGAGACCTATTTATACAGCAAACCCATCAACCCCAAAAAGGTTTTACAGCAAATGTATAATGCGCGTGAAAAAATTGAAGCTACATTGGCTCAAGAGCTGCATTGGGATAGCGAACAAATCAAACGCAATCGCATCATGGCATCCATTGTGGAAAAAGAGACTGCCTTACCCAAAGAGCGGGTTTGGGTGTCTGCTGCGATTCATAACCGACTGAGGAAACATATGGCACTGCAAATGGACCCTACTGTTATTTACGGCTTATATCGCACCAAGGGCTCATTCAATGGCAATATCAGGCGAAAAGATTTAAGAACCAACACACCGTGGAATACCTATACCAACAAAGGACTTCCACCTACGCCGATTTGTAATCCTGGCGCTGAAAGCTTGCGTGCAGCCGCATACCCTGCTGATGTGGATTACCTTTACTTTGTCGCAGATGGTACAGGAGGCCATGCCTTTGCCAGCACATTGGCTGAACACAATGCCAACGTTCGCAAATGGATTCGTATTGAGCGTAAAATGAACAGGAAACCATAACCTCCTAAGCGGCTAAGGTTTTAATTTCTTTTCTGTTTTTTCAGGCAAGCCAAACTCAACATAAATATGTTTGGCTTCTTCAGCCTTACGCTGCACCGCCCTTTCCAACGAGCCACGCACATCATCCAAGCGCTGCATAAAGCGAATCGCCTGTTGAATTTCTTCTTCTGTCATATCGCGAAACAAGGTTTCTTCCCTAAGCTCAAGCTCGGCCATGACCACGCTCTCTTCAGGCGATAAAACAATGCTATGAATATGGCGCACATCTTGCACCCGTTTATCCTTGCTCCAAGCATCCAAAGCAACACTATTGATTTCACCATCAGACACATTGAGTAAATATTTTTTATTGGTTGCAGCTAGGAAAAAAGCAAGCAATCCCATCAAAATGCCGATACCAACCGCTGCACCAATATCAAACAGTGCCGAGCCTGTATAAACTGCCAAACTCATGCCAATAAGTGCGAATAGCAAACCCACCACAGCCACAGAATCTTCAATCAACACAGCCAGCGTCGTCGGGTCACGAGTTTCTTTCACATATTGAATAAAACCCATGTTTTCTTCTTTGCGTTGGCGCGTAAACTCTTTAAAAGCAACAAGGAATGAATACCCCTCCATCAAAAATGCAAAGCCAATAATGCCAAAGGCAATCCAGCTCATTTCAGGCTCATGCCCATGTTTAAGCTGCTCAAGCGAATGCATGATGGTGTAAATACAACCCAAGAAAAAGATGGTCACCGCAGAAACCAAGTTCCAGAAATAACGCTCTTGACCATAACCAAAATGGTATTTCACATCGGCCACGCGTTGCGAACGTTTGATGCCAAGATATAGCAACCCTTGATTGGCAGTATCCGCTAGCGAATGAATCGCTTCTGCAAGCAAAGCGCTAGAGCCAGATAAAGCAAAACCAACAAACTTGGCAACTGTCACCAAACCATTGGCAATCACTGCCGTGACTACCGCCTTGGTTGAACCATCTTCTCCATGTGACATTTATCAAACTCCGTTTAAGCTAGCGGTATGTGGACATACCAACATACCGACTTTCTTGTGCATCAAATTCCCGCACTCAATGACAACTATATTTATCTTATCCAAGATTGTCACTCAGATGCTGTGTGCGTGGTTGACCCTGCTCTAGCAAGTTCTGTGCAAACAGCGTGTGAAACACTAGGCATCAAACCCACCCATATCTTCAACACCCATCATCATTGGGATCATACTGATGGTAACCAAACCTTGATTGAGAAGTATGGCGTAGAAGTGATTGCCAATGCTAACGATGCCGCGCGTATCCCTGGGATTAGCCAACCTATATCTCCAGAAACAAGCTTAAAAGTGGGAAGCTTGAATATCCAAACGCTAGATTTACCAGGGCATACTTTAGGGCATATTGCTTTTGTGATGGATGATGCACTGTGTTGTGGCGACACTCTTTTTGGCGCAGGTTGCGGCCGTGTTTTTGAGGGTTCAATGGCTCAAATGTGGGATAGTTTGCAAAAGCTTTATGCGCTCAAAGATAATATGAAAGTATATTGCGCTCATGAATATACATTACTCAATTTGCGCTTCGCCAAAGCTGTGGATAAGGATAATGAAACATTGAAAAAACGGATTTCGGATGATACTCGAACGCGCATGAAACAGCAGCCTACCATCCCTTCAACCCTAGGCTTAGAAAAACAAACCAACCCTTTTTTGCGTCCATTCAATCCCGATTTTGTTCATCAATACAATCAAGAAAACAGCGCGAATATGAATGCCTTTGCCGTATTCAAAGATTTGCGCGAACGCAAAAATACGTGGTAACTTATAATCCAATATAAGCTTTGAGTTTTTGCTGCAAGTCTGGCGCAACTTTTCTCGTGAACGCATCATATTTGGCTTTGATTTTTGCACCTGTTGCATCTTGAGAGCCCATCACACCATAATTGATTTGCATGGACACCATCAATGTACGCTTACTGTTTTTATAAGGTGATACACCATATTTATCGGCAAATGACGCATAGTTTTTTTCAATCTCATCTTCCAAGAAATCCATAGGTTTATCCAAGTTCATGCCCTTAGGCAAAGTATAAATAAATGCTAACTCCATATGTGATTTATAGTTGGTGATAATATAAGCCACGCCTTTAAACTTAAACTTCCACTGCCCCTTCGCCAAGGGCACTTCATGCACGGGAAGGCTTTCCAAACCATCATCCACCACTTGCATAAATTCATTAATGCCTAAAGAATAAATTTTGGCCTTGGCTGGCGCTTGATAATACGGTTTGACAATAGCATTCAGGTCGCCCGCAGTCTTAGCCACATAATCTTTGAATTTATCATGAAACTCTCGCAAATCTTCGCCATCAATTCTTTTGCTGTATGGATAAATAAATGCAACTGTAGTTGCCCCAGATTTTCGCCAGTGTGGCTGAACTTTTACTTCTTGCGCACCCTTAGGAAGTCGTGCTTTGACGCGTTTTAATAATTCATCATACATTTTTTCGGTTTTGTATTGCGAAATACCTGAACCTGTATCCAACAACATCCCTTCTTCCATATGGTCACCAAAGTTGATGGTTTCCACATCCTGATCGCCCACTTTCCATCCCCAGTGCCCTTGCTGCGAAGCGCGTTGTTTCAATTGGTTTTTTAGGGTAAATCCATGCCCAATCACTTCTAAAAATGTTTGCGCTTCATTGATACTTGGATATTTTGCATCCAGCACATCATCAAAATAGTCTTCTAAGGCATCGATATTTTCTTCGTACAAGTCTTCATAAAAGTCTGCCATGGCTTCGCGCAGTTCTACAATCATATCACGCACATCTTCAAGCTCTTTGCCTGAAATGTCGATGCTACCTTCAAGAATCACTGCTTTGGTATTATGCCCAATATTGGATTTAAAGCCTTTAAGCTCGCCACTATCATAATCTTTTAAGTCATTGATGGTGCTACTCAAAGATTTGAATACTGCTTTAACAACGCGCCTATCCACATCTGCCAAAGTAATTTTAATATATAATCGGTTGCCCTTATATTTTAAGGTCACAGGCATAGCGATAACTTTACGTTTACCTGTTTCTGCATCTTTCACTTCTGCACGGAAAAACATGGTCCATGCATTGTATGTGCCCGGCGCTTGCTCTACCTTATCGATGTAAGGCATACCTTTAGGGCGAGACTCATTTTGATGCGCCGAAAGAATAGAATCAAAAATATCGGAATTGGTAAACGCCAAAGCCTGCGTACTCCACAATGCCAAACCAGCCATGATGAACCAAGAAAATTTATATTTAAACATCGCTATCACCCTTTATTTCAAACTTGATATAGCCACAGCATAGCAGAATTTAGCCTAAGCCCAAATCATGAAACACAAGGCACTGAAAAAACTTGAGGTGCAACACCAGCTTCAAGCTTAGCTATGGTGAGCGAACCACCCCACACGCACCCTGTATCCAAGCCCAACACATCAGCCTCATGCACCAGACCTTTGGCTGCCCAATGCCCAAACACCACGCGTGTTTTCTTTTTCCATTTCGCCTGCTTATGCGCAAACCATGGTGCAATATGCTCATCTTTAGCATCTGCAGTCTTCTGATGCCAATCAAACTCACCCTTATCGCTGCAAAATCTTGTGCGCGTGAACACTGAAACAGCAAAACTAAGCCGCTCATCTTTATCCTTAGGCTCTGAAGCAGAAAAGTCCTTGGTTTGCAGGGACACACAAAAACCTTGCCAATCCTTGCCCTGCAATGCCTGCTCTACTTTTTTAGCGCGCTTCTTGGCTTTCTTCAAGCTCCACAAGGGACTGAGCCCTGCATGCACCATAGTCCAACCCAAAGTTTTATCATGATGCAGTAATGGTTTATGCCGCAACCAATCAATGAGTTCATCCGCATCTTTGGCTTGTACTACCTCATCCAAGGTATCTCCAGCGAATGATTTACCTCCTGCGTAATACGCCAAGAGTTGAATATCATGGTTGCCCAACACGCATACACAAGCATCACCCAAACTTTTCAGCAATCGAAGCACTTTCAGTGAATCGGGCCCACGATTAACCATATCCCCACAACACCAAAGCACATCCTTCTTAGGGTTGAACTTCACCTTCTTAAGCAAGGTTTGCAGCGGCTTGCAACAGCCTTGAATATCACCCACCGCATACACTGCCATGTTACTTCAACATCTCCTGCCAGCACAATGCTGCCAGCTTTTCTGCGGGATTGTCTGTGCCCAACATCTCACGCAGCTCCGCAAATGCTTGAAGTTGTTGTTGTGTATCACCTTGCAATAAGGGTAATACTTCCTTGGTGATGTTTTCAATGCTTGCATCATGTTGCAATAACTCTGGCACAATGCCTTCTGAACTCGGCACATCGCCCAAAAGCAAGATGTTCGCAAGCCCTACACAGCGCCCTTGAATCAATCGTTGACCAATAAACCACGAAAATGCCGAGGTTTTATACACCAACACCGTAGGCGTATCCCATAATGCCAATTCCAAAGTTGCCGTGCCCGATACGGCAATCGCTGCATCGGCTCTAAGCGCATAGTTATCTTCGGTGCGCTCTAACAATAACACACCCACATCCGTCAATGCCTTCAACGCTTCGGGTTTAACGCTAGGCGCAAGCGTTGCCACAGATTTCAAATCAGGTTGGTTTTGTTTTAAGCGCAAGTATGCCTCGGCAAGCAAGGCCACATGCTGCTTGATTTCACTGGGTCTTGAGCCGGGAAGCAATGCCAAAAGCTGGTCACTTTCTTTTAAACCTAAGCGTTGCTTCAGCTCTGCTTTGCTCCATCCACCTTGGCAGGCATAAGCACTGGGATTACCCACATAAACTGCATCTTTGATACCGCGCTCTGTGAACCAAGTTTGTTCAAAAGGAAAAATACATGCCAAACGATTTTGAGACTTTTGCAGTTTACTGATTCGCTTCTCGCCCCATGCCCAAAGCTTGGGTGCAATATAATGGGTTACGAACAACCCTTGCGCTTTTAATGTGCGCCCCAACCCCAAATGGAAGCTGGTGAAATCTGTTAAAATCACCATGTCTGGTTTAAATGTTTCGGCAAAGTGCGCGATATCCCTTTGCACAGCTTTGATACGTGGCAGCGCTTTAATCACATCACCAAAACCCATCACATTCAGCTCATCCATATCATGAATAGGCTTGCAACCAGCCGCTTGCATCATAGAGCCTGCAATACCTGCGATTTCAAGAGAAACACCATCAGGTGTTTGCGCTTTAAGCTGCTTAATCACCGCAGATGCATGTAAATCACCAGAGCTTTCCCCTGCTGACATCAACACACGGTATGTTTTTTTAGAATGCGCCATACTTGCAAGTCTATACATCTTTTGCGTTTTTCACCATATATTGAACCGCAGAGTACGCGGAGTTGCGCAGAGGATAATAAACCACGAAGAGCGCGAAGAAATAAAACAAGTAAGCCACTACCTATACAAGCTGAATATACCCCCTGCTATAGCTGTGCTGAGATGGTTGGCAAAAGAAGGGATAAAGCAGCATATTCTAATGCTGCGCCCACTTTTGCTAAGCACTGAAGAAATACACAGCTATTTAGGGGGCATTTTCTTTGCTTCGTTTCTTTGATGGCAAAGAAATGAAGGAAAAACTAACCACTCGTTAGATACACCCTGCATAATCTTACCTGTAGCTAAATACCAACGATAGAAATATTGAGATGTTTTGCTGTTTCAGCCAGTTTATCCTTTTCAATCAATAATGTTTGCCCTGCTTCAATACCAATCGCCGAGCAACCCGATGCTGCCATAGTTTCTAGCGTACCCACGCCCATCGCTGGCACATCAAAGCGAGGGTCTTGGTTGGGTTTGGCAACTTTCACTACCGTCACATCTTTTTGCCCTAACGCACCACCACGTTTGATGGCTTCATCTGTGCCTTCAATAGCTTCTACAGCAAGCACCGCTTCACCTTTAACTACAATAGTCTGCCCAATATCCAAACCTGCAATAGCTTTGGCTTGAGGGAAACCAAACTTTATATCTTTGAGCATTTGCTCGGTAGGCTCTGGGCCAAACAAATGACCTTCGCCTGCAAGTAAATCATGCGCAAATTCAACCTGAGAACGTACCGTAATACCCTTATCTTCAAGCGCTTTAACAATACCTAACATCAAGGAATCATCAGTTTTATCTTTGATTTGCATCAGAATTTTGGCAGCCAATAAATCAGGTTTAAAGTTGCGAAACAAATGAACCTTTTGCACTTTACCTGCAAAAATTAAATCCGTAACATCATGAGTTTTCATGGTTTTTATCAGTTTCTTGATTTGCCCAACGGATACCCAAGTGACGGTATCAGCAACCCTTTCAATGTCTTTATTGGCTTCTTCTTCAATGGCTGCCACATGCACGGTAAAACCATGATTTTTCAATGTTTGCGCAAGCTCCAAAGGAAAAGCACCATATCCAGCCACCAAACCGATACGTTTATCGGTCATGCTTTGATTACGCTTCTTTACGCGCGTGCATCATCACACCACGCTCACTGCTGCGCACAAATGCTAACAACTCATCCACATGGGCATTATCCAAGTTCAAAGCTTCGACTTCTGCCAAGCGGTCTTTTAGCAAACCAGAACCTTTAAATACTATGCGGTACACTTCTTTGAGCGCACGAATATCATCATTGGAAAAACCTTTACGCTTCAAGCCCACAGTGTTTAAACCTGATAAACTCATGGTATAACCACCACCAGCAATGGTGAATGGTGGCATATCTTTGAGCACGGTGCATGTTGCACCCAGCATCACATTCTTACCAATACGGCAGAATTGATGAACCGCAGACATCGCACCCACAATCGCACCATCATGAACTTCCACATGCCCTGCTAAAATCGCACTGCATGCCAACACAATATCGCTGCCAATCTGACAATCATGAGCCACATGGGTATAGGTTTGGAAAAGGTTGTTATCACCAATTTTGGTGAGCATACCGCCGCCTTCAGTACCTCTATGCACGGTTGCATATTCTCTAAAGGTGTTGTTGTCACCAATTTTCACTTCAGATGGTTCATCATGAAATTTTAAATCTTGTGGCTCTGCGCCAATACTACAGAATGGAAAAAAACGGTTATGCTTACCAATCGTTGTCCGTCCTGTAATGGACACATGCGATAATAATTCACAGCCATCACCCAAGGTGACAAACTCATCCACGGTGCAAAACGCACCAATTTTTACACCCTTACCAATCGTTGCTTGTTCAGAAACAACTGCAGATGGATGAATGTTCATGTTTATGCTTCATCCTTAGGGAATACGGATGCCATCAAGGTTGCCGAGCAAACAAGGTCTCCATCCACAAAGGCTTCACCTTTAAATTTATACATCGCACCGCGCTTTCTAAGCACTGTAATTTCAAAAATAATTTGGTCGCCCGGGCGAACAGGTTTACGGAATTTTGCACCATCAATACCAGTGAAATACATCAAATACTCTTTGCCATCATCATTGGCAGATAATGCCAACACACCACCCACTTGCGCCATGGCTTCCACAATCAAAACACCCGGCATAATCGGATGACCCGGGAAGTGACCATTAAAGTGAGGCTCATTGATGCTTACATTTTTTAATGCTTTGATGGATTCATCTTCCACAAGCTCAAGCACCCTATCCACCAATAAAAAAGGATAACGGTGGGGTAACCTTTCCATAATCTCATCAATATTAAATACAGCCATTATTCTGCTCCATCACTTAACTTTCTAATCTTTTTCCAAATCTCAGGTAAACGGTCAAACATACCTGATGCGCGCAGCCATTGCCTGTGTGGCACGGCAGGAAAGCCTGAAATCATACCTTTTTCTTTGGTATCACCAATCACACCTGCTTTTGCACCTACAATGGTACCATCAACAAGCTTTAAATGGCCTGCAACGCCTGATTGCGCGCCCATCTGGCAACCATTACCAACCACCGTTGAGCCTGCAATGCCTGCTTGCCCTGCAATCACAGAGTGATAGCCAATTTCAACGCCATGGGCAACTTGAATCAAGTTGTCGAGCTTAGCACCCGCTTTAATCACCGTATCATCAATCGCACCACGATCAATACATGTGTTCGCACCAATTTCCACATCATCTTCAATAATAACGCGCCCCACTTGAGGGATTTTTAAAAAGGAATCGCCTGTCCAAGCAAAACCAAAACCATCCGAGCCAAGCACTGCACCCGATTGAATGATCACTCGGTCTCCCAGCTGCGTTTCCTTTGCTAGGGTGACACACGGATGAACATGGCAATGTTTACCAAGCTGTACGCTCTCTTCAAGCACACAACCCGCTCCAATGATACTGCCTTCACCAATGCTAACATTTTCACCAATACTGACTTGCGCATCAATTTGCACATCTGATGCGATATTCGCAGAGCCTGCAATCGCCGCCGAATCATGAATCAAACCTGTGGATAAAGGCGCTGGATGAAAGTAGCGTTGCAATAAAGTAAAGCCCACATAAGGGTCTTGAAGCTGAATAATGGCAAATGATGTGTCTGCTGGGATTTCAGCTTTTGCTGACAATAAAACCAAACCTGCTTGTGTAGTCTGCAAATCAGCTTTGTATTTCATATTGGACAAAAAAGATGCTTTATGTGGGTTCGCTTTAGCCAGCGTTTGCATACCTTCTATCGTTTGCGCTTCATCACCTCGAACAAGGCTTCCTGAAACCAGTTCGGCAGCCTGAGCAAGGGTAAGCAAAGGTTTCATCCTATATTTGAATTACTTCTGATCGAGTATTTTTGTAATATCAGCAGTAATATCTAAACCTTGTGCAACATACATGGTCGTTGATTTAGGCAGAATAAGGTCAAACTTTTTCTCTTTGCCATAAGCTCGCACCGCATCATAAAACTTACCAATCATTTTAGAATCAAGCTTACGTTTTTCAGCTTTGAGTTCATCGGATGCGTCTTGCAGCCTACGGTCAAAATCTTTTTTCAAGCGTACTAGCTCTTGCTGCTTCGCATTTTGACGCTCATTGGATAGTGCCATGGATTGCAATTGCAACTCTTTATCCAAGTCTGTTAGCCGTTTACGCATAGCGCCCAATTCTTTCTTTTTCTTGTTTTGCAAAGCTTCAAGGCGCTTGATGCCTGCGGCATAAGCCTTGGTATTTTCCATCGCTGTCTTAATATCTACAGTCGCTATTTTCATATCCGCTGCAGACGCTTGACTTACACACAGCAAACACACTGCAATAATAATTCCTAAACCTTTCATACACACACCTTATGCTACTATATTTTTTATTTTAAAAGCTTTGACCTAAACCAAGTTCGAATTTTCTCACTTTATCATAGGTTTGTCTATGGGTTGGCACTGCCCATGTCAAAGTCAGGGGACCCACAGGCGATGCCCATTCAATACCAAAACCATAAGAACCGCGCAAATTAGCAACACTTACTTGCTGCGTCACTGGTCCTGAACTACCCCAAACTTCACCTACATCAGTAAAAAATGTTCCTCTAAAACCTGCTGTTTCCATAAAAGGTAATGGAAAAATAAAATCCAGTGAAGATATGAATTTACGCTGGCCACCCAATATATCTAATGTTGCGGGGTCAACCAATGAAATACCAAAACTATCATAACCCCGAATCGTACCCACACCACCCAAAGAATACCTACGATAAATCGGTGCATCTAACCCTGAATAACCCTGAATAGAACCCAATTGTAAGCTGGCTCTTAATGTCCAAAAATCAGTAAGCTCGAAATAATTCTTACTGTTGAATGTCGTTTCATAAAATTTTCTATCACCCGTCAACCCTGCAAAGCCTAAAGAAACGGATTGAATGCCACCTGTGGACGGATGATATGTACGGTTTCTTGTATCGTAGGATAAACTTTGAGTGAGTTCACCTGTTGTGAAACGACCTTCCTGAGAGCGAAGTGCAAGTGATGAAGTCGCTGGCACATCAGAGAGTGTCGTATTGGTGATTTTGTAGCTTGCGCCATATCGAACATACTCATTCAATTCAAAACCCAAACCCATGGAGCCACCTTGAGTGAGATATTTATAGGATACAAATGATTGCAAATTGGTTTCTCTACGGAACACACTTAAGCTGCCGCTTACCCCATCTTTAAAGAAATAAGGGTCTCTAACGTTGAGTGAATAGTTATTGCTCGCTCCCCCTACATCCAAACTTAAACTGGTTTGATAACCTTCACCCAGTAAATTTTGTTCTGAAACTGACCCTGTAAGCCCTATGCCATAAGTTTGAGAATAAGAAATACCCGCAGAAAATTTACCACTTTTCCCCTCTTCAACATCCACATCCAAATTGATTTTCTTGGGATGATCTGTGCTGGATTTAGCAATAGTGACTTTTTTCATAAAGCTTAGGCGCTGCACACGCTCTTGGCTGCGTCTTACAGCGCTTGCTTTGTACCTTTCACCCTCATGCTGGCGAAATTCCCTACGAATCACATGATCTTTGGTTTTATCATCGCCAGCAATTTGAATGCGGTCAACATAAACTTCCCTACCTTTTTCAATGTCTAAAACCACCACTACCGTATGGTCTTCAATATTCCTATGAAAGGACGGTGTCACATTAACAAAAGCATACCCTTCATCACCCACTTTCTCACTAATCGCTTGTAATGTTTTCTGCATCTTGGATAAAGCATAAACCTTTCCAACTTCAAGCTTTATCTCTTCTGTTAAGGCTTGCTTAGATGGAATTAAATCACCTTGAAGTTCAACGCCTGTCACCGTATACGCCTCCCCTTCATGAATGCTCATGCTTAAATAAAAATCATCCATATTGGGTGTAAGCATCAAATGCAAAGAATCAATGCTGACATCAAGATAACCATGCTCTAAATAATGCTGAATAATCAGCTGCCCATCTGCTTTAAATTTATTTTGATTAAATACATCACTATCGGTAAACCAACTACCTAAGCCTGATGCTCGCGTTGCCAACTTATCAATCAATGCTTCAGCAGAAAAATGGTCATTGCCAATAAATTGGATTTCTTTAACACGCGTAACATCACCTTCGGTAATCAACACTTGAACGGCAACACGTCCATCATCCAACATGGATGTCTTCACTTCAGCTTGAACCTGATAAAAACCTTTTTTGAGATAAATGCGCCGAATCGTATTGATATCTTCTCGCTCCAACCTCGGGCTAAGCACTTTCCCAGCTTTTAACTTCAATAACGGCAAGATTTTTTTCTTGGATACCTTATCATAACCTTCAACCTTAACACTGGCGATCACAGGGTTTTCAACCACCACATAAATCAGCTTGATACCATCTTGGGTATGCTCACCTTCAGCATGAATATCCGAGAAAAAACCCGTTGCAAAAAGTCTTCTTACATCACGACTAATTTGGCGGCGACTTAACGTATCGCCCACCTTAACTTTAATTTTATTAAGAATAGCTGCCGTCTCAATATAACGATTACCCTCAATCGATATAGCTGAGATCACCTCTGTTGCCGCCAAAGAAGGCGTGGCAAAAACAAAAATCAGTAGGCTTACTAACGCTATTTTTATCCGTAAATCATTCATATTAACCTTTAAAACAAACGCATAATATCGTTATAAAAAGCAAACACCATCAAGCTCATAATCAGCAACATACCCACCATTTGAAAGCGCATTTGCATATCCACAGACAAAGGTTTTCCTCGCACTTGTTCTAAAGCTAAGAACATTAACATACCACCATCCAAAACAGGCACAGGCAATAAATTAAGAATAGCAAGATTCACAGAAAAGAATGCCAAAAACATCACAAAATAAACCAGGCCATGACTGGCTGTACTTCCCGCCATTTGCGCAATAGCAATAGGGCCACCAAGATTATCCGCAGAAATGGATGCACTTAACATGCGCTTGAACATTTCCAGTGTCATCACACTCACTTCCCATGTGCGCGTGAAACCATAACCCACACTTTCTAAAACACCTTTGCGCTGCCAAACTTTTTCTACCCAAGGCTTTGCACTCAGCCTAACCCCAATCAAACCGCGCCCTGCTTCATTGGCTTTCGGAGTGACCTGCAGCTGAAGCTGAGCCTGATTGCGCAACACTTGCAAACTCATGGTTTCCCCAGCTTTTTTTCCTACAGCATCAATCAGGGCATAAACATTTTTTACAGGCAGCCCATCCACAGCAATCACTTGATCACCAGCGCGAATCAAACCTGCATCAGCAGGTGAATTGGGAACCACGCTTTCAATCAACACATCCATACCAATATGAACACCCAACAAGGTATCCGCAACATCAATCATAAAGGCATCTTGTTCAGGTTGTGGCAAAGTGAATCTCACCTCGACATGACGTGAACCTCGCTGAACACCTAAAGTTACAGGCTGTCCTACACTCAGTTTCAAAGATTCTTCAAAGGCTTGCCAAGCGTTAATATTTTCACCATTAAAACGAACCACAGTATCACCAGGCAGCAAACCCTTTTGTTCAGCGATGGAGCTCGGTGCTACCGTACCAATGGTTGCAGGCAAAACCTCTTGCCCCATCATGCCCGCTACAGCAAAAGCAAAAATAGCAAAAATAAAATTAAATCCGGGGCCAGCAAAGGCAACAGCCGCTCGTTTCCACACAGGCTGAAGGTTGAAAGCACGCTTTTTGTCTTCTTCAGAAAGCTCAACTTTTTCTTCGCCTTCTTCGAGCTGCTCATGAGGGTTCTCGCCCAACATTTTCACAAAGCCGCCCAAAGGAATCGCTGCAATCACATATTCAACTTCACCATCTTTACTAAGCCATGACAGCAAAGATGGACCAAAACCAATCGAAAACTTTTCAACTTTAAAACCAAGCTTACGCGCTACAATAAAATGTCCATACTCATGGAAACCAATGAGAATAACGATTGCAGCAATAAAATATAAAGTGGTTTGAATGGTTTCCATCATGAAGAAATCATATCCTTAGCCAACTGTCGCGCTTCTGCATCAAGACTCC
>JALUHL010000032.1 GCA_027053695.1 Ghiorsea sp. | reverse complement strand
ACACCAAAGACCACTCCGCTCGGGTAAGCCAACTTTCTGTATTGTTTGCGCAGAAGCTTGGTTTAGATGATGAAAGCATACAACTCATTCGCACCGGTGGCTTGTTGCATGATATTGGCAAGGTTGGTATTGCTGATTCTGTGTTGCTCAAACCTGGGCGTTATACAGACCAAGAATATGCCATCATGAAAGCACATCCCGCTATTGGTGATAGTATTTTAACACATATGGATACACTCACGCGTGAACGCCTGATTGTACGCCATCATCATGAACGTTGGGATGGTAAAGGCTACCCTGACAAAATTGGTGCCACAGAGATACCTTTTGAAGCGCGTATTGTATGCGTTGCAGATGCTATTGATGCCATGACAACGCATAGGGTTTATAGGCAAGCCAAACCCCTTTCATTCTGCGCTGAGCAACTGGAATATGCATCAGGCACTCAGTTTGACCCACAAATTGTTAGCGTAGCTTTAGATGCGATACAGCAGGGTCTGATTGATACCCAAGCCAAACATCATGATGATGATGAAGGCGTATTACCCGTACAGGCATCATTGGCACAACATTTGCGTGAGAAACTAATACAAATATAGCTGATACAAATAGAAGTAGAGGTACATCATGCCTGAACAAAACCGCAGACAAGATTTTCGTGTCGATGATATTTTGGCGATGCAAGATAAATCTATTAATGCCGATGAGTTTGAACAGCTTAAACAACATCCTGGCATACGATCACGACAAAACGCAATGATACGTGATATCATTGGCAAAGATGTTGCATCACATGATTTACAGGGCATTATCAATCATGACTTAGCAACAGCGCTGGAAACTTTAGATACCAAGCTCAATTATTTGATTGGTGTCAATATGCTCAATGATGCCAATCGTAGTAATCTCAAAGAGCGCCCTATCAATTTGAGCGTGACTGGGGCAAGCTTTAGAACTGAACAACATTATAAAAAAGGTGATTTTATCGCCATGGCAATGATGCTACCATCTTTTCCTCCAACCATTGTAGAGTTGGTTGCACAGGTCACTTGGGTCAGTCAAGAAAGCTTGGAAACGCAGCATATCGGCGTTCAATTCTCTTTTCGATGCGCTGAGGAAGAAAATAGCATTTGTAAATATGTCTTTCAACGTCATCGAGAAAGCATTCGTCTGCAAACTAAACTTTTAGAAGAAGAAAATGAAAAGACTAAATCAATGCTTTGATTTTTTCCTCAAGCGCTTCAACCAAAGCCTGCCCTGTTTCAAACATCAAAGTTGCTGATTCAGCTTCAACCATCACCCGCAACTTAGGCTCAGTGCCTGATGCACGAACATTGACCCTGCCCGCGACCCCAAGCTTGTTTTCGGCTTCTTGGATGAGTGCTTGAACTTGCGCGTCAGCCAATACATCCACTTTCTTTGCCATCACAATATTCCACAATTTTTGCGGGAAAAGTTTCAAGTCTGAAGCCAGTTCTGCAATAGGTTGTTGCGCTTCTTGCATGGCGCAAAGCA
>JALUHL010000031.1:1428-5496 GCA_027053695.1 Ghiorsea sp. | reverse complement strand
TTATTTGAGCAGGCAAGCTTGATGATTGCCAGAGCAGGCGCGATGACGGTGGGCGAAGCTGCCGCTGTAGGTATGCCAAGTTTATTCGTGCCTTTGCCTTGGGCGGCTGATAATCATCAATACTTTAATGCTTTGGTGATGAAAGAAGCAGGTGCAGCCCAAATTATCAAACAAAAAACATGTGATGTGGCGCGTTTGAGCCGAGAAATTGGCGCTGTATTATTTGATAAAGCGGTATTGCAAACCATGAGCGATGCTGCCAAAGCTGTTTCCATTCGTGATGCAGGTGAGCGGCAAGTGGCGGTGTTGAATCCCATGTTGGGTATGCATGGCTTGGAGGTGAAGGCATGAAATCTCGCGTACAATGTATTCACTTCACAGGTATTGGCGGCATTGGCATGAGCGGTATTGCGGAAGTGTTGTTCAATCAAGGCTTTAAGGTGCAAGGCTCAGATATTGCGGAAAGCCCGAATGTGCAACGCTTAAGAGATATTGGCATGAAAGTGATGGTGGGGCATGCCGCTGAGAATTTGGGTGATGCGCAAGTGGTGGTGGTGACCACGGCAGTCAGCCCAGAAAATCCTGAAATTGTGGAAGCAAAACAGCAAGGTATTCCTGTGATTCCACGCGCTGAAATGTTAGCCGAATTGATGCGCATGAAGCAGGGCATCGCAGTGGCAGGTAGTCATGGTAAAACCACGATTACATCCATGATTGCGCATGTGATGGAAACCGCAGGGCTTGACCCAACGTATGTGATTGGTGGGCGTTTGATGTCCACAAGCCATAATGCGCGTTTGGGTGAAAGCAAATGGTTAGTAGCTGAAGCCGATGAAAGCGATGGTTCATTCTTACGTTTGTCGCCCACGATTTCTGTAGTCAGCAATATCGACCCAGAACACTTGGACCATTATGGTGATTTTGAGACTTTGATTGCCGCTTTTAAGCAATTTGTAAATCTGACTCCTTTTTATGGGCGTGTGGTGTTGCATCATGAGCATCCCAATGTGGCATTGCTTCGAGATGGTTTGCACAGGCCTGTCACCACTTATGGCACAAGCCCACAAGCAGATTTATACCTGAAAGACATTGTTGTTGATGGTTATAAACAACAGCTCACGATTGGTTTTGCAGATGGTGATATAAGAAAAATGGTATTGCCGATGCCTGGCTTGCACAATGCTGAAAATGCCTTGGCAGCAGTGGCTGTATTGTTGGATTTGGACATTGCGTTTGATGTGATTCGCCAAGGGTTTGCAAGCTTTGAAGGCATTCAACGCAGGTTCCACTGTTATGAAGTGGGTGCGGGCGTATTGGTTGATGATTATGCGCATCATCCCAAAGAAATTAGCGCAGCCTTGCAGGCTGCTCATTCGTGCTGGCCAGACAAAACGATTTCCGTGTTGTTTCAACCACACAGGTTTACACGCACACAAGATTTATATGATGAGTTTCTAGGCGCATGTGATGCAGCACAAAAAGTTCGCTTGCTCCCCATTTATGCTGCCAGTGAGCAACCCATTGCAGGTGTGGATGCGTCATGGTTAGCCAGCGGTATGCAAAAGCGTGGGCATAGAGATGTGGACGTGATGGAAGAAGCGGATGCAGAAAGCTGGGTGAGCACGGAATTAGAAGCAGGGCACATTGTATTGATGATGGGTGCAGGTTCTATTGGGGCTATGGTCAGAGAGATTCGCCAAACATTGGGAGGTGTTTCATGAGCTTGTATGCCGACCTTCAACAATTGGGCAGCTTAAATGTTGATGTGCCACTTGCAGGGCGCACCACACTTGGTGTGGGCGGTCATGCAGCGATGTTGTTTCGCCCAAGCGATGAAGAAGCATTGATTCAAGCCATGTTATTTATTCCCCAAGAAACCTACTTGTTCCCCATTGGCAGAGGTTCAAACTTGTTGATTGCGGATAAAGGCATTGATGGTCTAGTCGTGGACTTAAGCGATTTAAACACTTTGGAAACCAAAGACCATACGCTGGTTGCAGGTGCGGGCTCTCGCATGAGCAAAATTGCTCAAGCAACGGTGGGTTCAGGTTTAACGGGTTTGGAGTTTATGGCGACAGTACCCGGTGATTTGGGCGGTGGCGTGGCGATGAATGCTGGTGCATTTGGGCAGCAGGTATCAGATGTTTTGCAGTCTGTTAAACTATTAAACCGTAATGGCCAAGTGCAAACCGTTTCACGAGAAGATTTGGATATGAGATACCGCTACACCGCTTTGCCTCAGGGTGAATTGGTTTTGTCAGCAACATTTGAGTTGGCTGAAAAAGATGCAAAAGAAGTCAAACAAACCATGCGCGATATGCGCAGCAAACGCAGTGAAACGCAGCCTTTAAACTTGCCCAACTGTGGCTCGGTTTTCAAAAATCCAGAGGGTGATTTTGCAGCGCGTTTGATTGAAAGCGTAGGCTTGAAAGGCAAGCAAATTGGTAAGGCAAACATTTCAGATAAACATGCCAATTTTATCGTCAATCAAGGTGGCGCAAGCTGTTTGGATGTATTGGATTTGATTCGCTTGGCTAAAGATACGGTCAAGGCAGAAAAAGGTGTGGATTTAGAGCCAGAAGTGAAGTTTGTGGGGTGCTCATTATGAGTGGCTTAACAGGCAAACGCATTGCGGTGCTTATGGGTGGTGCATCCGCAGAGCGCGAGATTTCATTGCGTTCGGGGCAAGCTGTGTTTGAGGCATTATCTAGCCTAGATTTGGATGTCATCGCTGTGGATTTAGAACAAGATACCACTTTGTGGATGCAGCAGATTCAAGATGCGCAAGCTGATGTAGCATTTATCGCATTGCATGGCACATATGGCGAAGATGGTTGCATTCAAGGCATGTTGGATGTGTTGCAGCTGCCTTATACGGGTTCAGGGGTTACTGCATCTGCCGTTTGTATGCATAAGCGCATCACCAAATGCGTGTTGGATGATATTGGGATTCGTACGCCTGAAGATGTGGTGATTAAAGATGATAAACCTTTGGTTTACCCTGTGTTTGTCAAACCCATATCCGAAGGTTCCAGTGTTGGGTTGCATTATATTACAGATGAAGCGGCTTGGGATGCACTTGCGCTCACTAACCTTGATGACTGGCTGATTGAAAGTTGTGTGGTGGGTGTGGAAGTGGCTGTGGCTGTAGTTAATGGACAAGCCATGCCGCCTGTTGAAGTTGCGCCCAAGTCTGGGGTGTATGACTTTGCATCCAAATACACAGCAGGGGCAACCGATTATTATTGCCCTGCAAGGTTATCAGAAAGCCAAAGCGAACAATGCAAAAGCATTGCTGAGAAAGCTGTGGCAGCCATAGGTTGCGCAGGTGCGCCGCGCGTGGATTTGATTGTGCCTGATGTGGGTGCGCCCGTGGTTTTAGAAATCAATACGCTTCCCGGCATGACAGCAACAAGCTTGCTGCCTAAAGCTGCCGCAGAAGTGGGTATTGGTTTTGCCGAGCTTTGCCAGATGATTACAGCATCTGCATTGGCTGTGCAAAGTGGGGGTCAACCATGAGGCTTCCGTTTATGAAGAAAAAAGATGTTGGCAATGTTCGCCGCCGCAAAAAAACCGTGAAACCTGTGCGTAAACCAAGCCGTTGGCTTAAACCTTTGGCGCAAGGTTTGGCCATCAGTTTGGCTGTGGTTGCCAGTGGCTTCGGCATTTGGAAGCTCAATACCCAACTGTCTATTTCCTATTGGGATATTGAAGCTGCACCGCATGTGAAAGCGCAAATTCAAACATATTTAGAGCAGCAAAAAGATCTGGATTATTGGCATACCCGCGCTTCAGTGTTGCAAGCAGGATTGGTTGCGCAAATCCCTGATATTCAGCATATCCAAGTCAGTCGAATTTTGCCAGATGGTTTATTGGTGCAAGTCATTGCGCGTAAACCCATGGCGCTGTGGAAAGATGCGCAAGCCAAACAAGTGAAATTGGTGGATGAAAAAGGCGTGGCTTACCGCGCTTTAAAACGCGGGGAAGCCATGGACTTGCCAGTGCTAAGAGTGAGCCAAGATGGGCTTGGACAAGCTGCACATCTGCTCTTGGCATTAAAAACATACG
>JALUHL010000031.1:0-1418 GCA_027053695.1 Ghiorsea sp. | reverse complement strand
AGTTAATCATGGCAGATAATGGCTGGCGCTTAAACTTTGCGCGCGGTGAACAATGGAAAGTTGCGCAAGCCCAAGTTGAGAAAAATTTAATACAAGTGATCAATGTTTTGGATGCACCACGTTGGGCAAAAGGACATTGGCGCATTGATGCAAGAATCCCTGAACGCTGGTTTATCAGACCAGCTAAGCAAGAGGTGATATAATGAGTAGAGATAATCAAATTATCGTAGGTTTAGATATCGGCACAAGCAAAATTGCCTGTATTGTTGCAGAAGCAGCGCCTGATGGACGTTTGGATGTGGTCGGCATTGGTACACACCCATCCAAAGGTTTGCGCCGTGGTGTGGTGGTCAACATTGAAAGTACGGTGGAATCTATTCGTTTGGCGATTGAAGAAGCTGAGCTGATGGCGGATGTGGATATCAAAAAAGTGTATGTGGGCATCGCAGGTTCACATATTCGTGGTTACAACAGCCATGGCGTGGTGGCGACCAAAAATGGTGAAGTCACCGAAGAAGATGTGGTGCGGGTAGTAGAAGCTGCCAAGGCGATGAATATTCCTGCAGACCAGCAAATTCTGCATGTGCTTCCTCAAGAATATATTATTGATAGGCAAGATGGGATTCGTGAGCCAGTAGGCATGAGTGGCGTGCGTTTGGAAACGCGGGTGCATGTGATTACGGGTGCAGTATCTTCTGCGCAAAACATTATCAAATGCTGTAATCGCTGTGATTTGGATGTATCCGACATGGTGCTTGAGCAAATCGCATCCAGTGAAGCTGTGCTCAGTCAAGATGAGAAAGATATTGGCGTGTTGCTGGTGGATATTGGTGGCGGCACTACAGATTTGGCGGTGTTTATTGATGGGGCCATTCGTCATACAGCGGTGATACCTGTGGGTGGCGACCATTTGACCAATGATTTGGTGGCAGGGCTTCGTACTTCGGCTAGAGAAGCCGATACCTTGAAGAAAAAGTATGGCTCATGCATGAGCTCCATGATTTCACCTGAAGAAACGGTGGAAGTACCCCGCGTTGGTGGCCGCCCTCCGCAATCTATGCCAAGGCAAGTCATGGCGCAGCTTTTGGAGCCGCGTATGCAAGAATTATTTGAGTTGGTGCGCGAAGAACTTGACCGCTCGGGTTACAAAGAATTGGTCGCAGCAGGCGTGGTGCTCACTGGTGGCAGCAGTTTGCTTGAAGGCAGCCAAGAGCTTGCCGATGAAATTTTTGAACTGCCGGTGCGAATCGGCAGACCTCAAGATATTGGTGGTTTGGTGGATGTGGTGAACAGCCCGATTTTTGCCACAGGGGTTGGCTTGATTAAATACGGCCAACGCTATCGCACCGAGCAACAACATCATTACAGCGATGAAGGCAAAGGCGGCGGTATGCTTAGTGGCCTCAAACGCTGGTTTG
>JALUHL010000030.1 GCA_027053695.1 Ghiorsea sp. | reverse complement strand
GGTCCAAAGCTTGTAAAGCTCCAGCCAAACACATTTTCAAAGAACTTCTGGCTTGCACCTATATCTTTGACAGGAAACTCTAAATAATTGATTTTATTTTGTGCGCTCATGATTTACTCCTTTTTTTAATGGGTTAGCTCAAAAGCTAAACTCACCCAAGCCGCTACCACCACAAACAGTATGACGACTATCTTTGATTTAAAATAGCATACCTTGTTGGGATAATTACATCAATTGAGAACGTAGGTATGGCACAAGAAAATCAACCAGTTTTTTTGCCAAAGGTGAAGAATTGCTAGGCAGTAGTAAGCTCATAGGTCGTGACAAGGCTGGTTCAAATGGGCGTGTGCTCAAAACAGATTCACCCGTTGGTAAACAAAATTGCGATACCACACTGATGCCTAAGCCTTTCCTGACAGATTCAAGCACAGCAGCTACACCGCCCATACATAATTGAATATTGGGCTGGTTCCCTAAGCTTTTTATCCATGCCTGTTCGAGCACATCGCGTGTGCCTGAGCCTTTTTCTCGCCAAATCATGGGGTAATCTTGAAGCTGATGAAGTGTAATGGATGCGTGTTTGCTTAGCGGATGTAATTTTGGCATCACTGCAACCATTTTATCTTCACCAAGTGGTTGAATCTCGCAACATTCAGGCATGCTTGTAGGCAAGGGGCTTTCGATTAAACCCAAATCGTGATGTTGCATACGGTCAAATACTTCTTGGCTGTTTCCGCTATCCACAAACACTTCAATATTTGGATAAAGCTGACGAAAAGCAATCAGTGCACTGGGCAAAAGCGAGCCTGCAATCGTTTGGCTGGCTGAAAGATAGATGCGTCCAGTTTGCAGACCCCTAAGCTCATCTGCAAAGGTATCAAGCGCTTGCATGGATTGCTGAACCTTTAATGCATGTTTGTAAAAGGATTCACCTGCACCAGTGAGTTGTACACCGCGCCCATGCCGTTGATAAAGTTGCAAGCCTAATCTGTCTTGCAGAAGCTTTAATTGATTGGAAATCGCAGGTTGCGTCAAAGAGCGAGCTTGGGCAGCAGCGCTTACACTGCCCGTTTGCACCAAAGCAACGAAGCTTAATAAATGTTCGGGGTGTATATTCATGGGTCTATGATATCACAATTTATGATATATTCTATCAGTAAATATCATTATTCATGATAATATAAAACGATAAAGTTCCCGCCCATGAGATATATGGAGCAAACACATGTTTAGTAAAGCCAAACGCGCAGATAGCATCAATGGGATATTGTTTGTTGCCTTATTTGCCTTAGCCGCGATGCAAATAAGCCAATGGCAGTGGGTTCATCAATTGGCGATAAGCCCTTTGATTATTGGTATAATACTGGGTGTGTTCTATGCGAATACATTGCATCATCGTATGCCAGAAGCATGGCTACCAGGCATTAGTTTTACGGCAAGAAAAGTGCTCCGTTTGGCAGTGATGTTGTATGGTTTTTATATCACATTGCAAGAAGTCATCATGATTGGTTGGCTTGG
>JALUHL010000029.1 GCA_027053695.1 Ghiorsea sp. | reverse complement strand
AGCGATTTTAAAACCTTACCAAGCTTTGATAAACAGCAAGGCAAAGATGAGCTTAGCCAGCTTGAGAATAATGTTGCTTTGATGGCGCAACAAATCGTGCAGCAGTTCCAGCATATCTCTGAGCAGGGTAGCAAACGACGCGACTTATTCGCCAGCCTTTCTCATGACTTACGCACGCCACTTGCAGCATTACATGGCTACCTAGAAACCCTGCAAATCAAGGCAGATAGCTTAAGCCATGACAAACGCGAAGCTTACATAGACCGCGCCATTAACTTCAGCAACCGCTTAAAAATCTTAGTCGATGAGCTCTTTGAAATGGCGAAGCTCGATACCCTAGACAGCGCACCACATATGGAAGCCTTTGCCTTGCCAGAGCTTGCCCAAGATATGTTGCAGCAATTTGAACCTATGGTAGGGCAACAAGGCGTAAGCTTACACATGCAAGGCGATACACAAATGCCCTTTGTTCAGGCTGATATTGCGCTTATTCAACGCGTATTTGAAAATTTGTTGGGCAACGCCATGCGTCATGTAGAAAAGGGCGATAGCATCACCATTTCGCTGCAAGCCTTAGAACATGGTGTCCAAGTCGCTGTAACGGATACAGGCTGTGGCATTAAAGAAGATGCTTTAAAACATATTTTCGACCCATTGTATCAGGTGAACAATGCACATCGTGGTGGTGAGCATTCAGGGTTAGGGCTTGCCATTGTTAAACGTATACTGGAGCTTCATCAAAGCCATATTCAAGTGCAAAGCACGCTACACAAAGGTACAACGTTCACATTCACCTTACATTTGGTTGAGCAATGAGTGATGAGTAAAATCAACACATGTAAGAATACTGATGCTGATGCGCCTAATCTATGTCCGCAATCAATGGCCAACGAGGTATAACAATGACATTTATGAAGCTTATCCCCTTATGTATGATTTTCTTGTTCTCGCAGTCAGCCTTGGCTGCAAGCGATGCTTATATTTATGATTTTAAAGCGCCTGTGCTCATCAATGGCAAGCTTGCATCCAAGCATTCAGCCATACATTTCGGCGATGAAATCATTACAGGTTCAAGAGGGCGCATTGCTATCAAACTTGATGGCAACGTATTTCGCTTGGGAAGCCGCTCGCATTTAATTTTACCCAAGCAAGATAAAGCCAATATCATTGTCAACTTCATTTTTGGCTCATTGCTCGCTGTCTTCAGGCATGATGCACACAAAGAGATTCACACTCGAACCACAGTGCTCGGTGTACGCGGAACAGGACTATTCTTGCAGGAAGACAATCAAACAACCTATTTATGCACCTGTTATGGTGATGTGGATTTTGCTGACCATGATGATGCTGATAATTTTGCCCGCATCCATGCAGACTATCATAATGCTGTTGATTTTAACCATGCCACACATCGCTTTTCAAAACGCACCATGATTAACCATGATACCCCTGAGCTGGTAGAGCTTGAAGCTTATGCTTCGCGCTTACCACCCAAAACTTGCGCCATTGAATATGCCGTGAA
>JALUHL010000028.1:2306-5543 GCA_027053695.1 Ghiorsea sp. | reverse complement strand
CTGGCGCAAGTTCAACGGCTTTCTCTAATGATGAAATAGCTTTATCAAAAGACTGGCGAGCGAGATAAATGCTACCCGTGAGCACCAAAGGCGCAGCATTGCGAATATCCAGAAGGGATGCTTTTTCAGTGATAGCAATGGCTTCATCATACATATGATTGCCGATATAGGCTTTTGCCAAGTGCAGGTGAACATCCATATTGGTGTCATCGATGGTCATGGCTTGTTTCAATGTTGCAATACTATCACGAATCATGCCACGCGCATTTTGTACGTCAGCCAAAACAAGGTGGGCAGGAATAGATTTAGGATTGAGTTTTAATGCTTGATGGGCAACGGCATCTGCTTCATTCATATGCCCAGATTTCATCAGTGCTTTGGCATAACCCACTTGCGCATCAATATTTTTACTGTCTATCTCTGCTGCACGTTTATAATGTGTAAGCATGCATGGCGCGTCATCTTGAACCGTGCAAGACCCAGCAAGGCGCATATGCACAGCAAAATTACCATCGTCCAAAGCGGCAGCTTTTTTCAAATATTCACGTTCACGGTTGGGCTTATTGATTTTTACATAAGCATCGGCCATGGCTAACCAAATATCGGCATTGTTAGGCTCAGTTTGACCTGCTTTGGCAAGCATAGCTAGCGCTTGAGGCGCTTTATCTTCGGCAAGCGCAATGCGGCCAAGGATATAATAAGATGTGCCTTTGAGGGCGGGAATACCTGCCATTTTGGTAGCCAAACCTCTTGATTTTTCAAGGTTGCCTTGCTCAAGGTGCAACACAGCAAGTTCTGATAATGCTTCTGAATGGCTAGGGGCGACTGCAAGCGCACTGTCATAACTGGATATAGCTTGGGCAAATAAAGCGTGTTTTTTGTAGGTTCGTGCCACATCTAGCCAAGCTTGCACATCTTTACCCGCCAGTTGACTGGCTTTGATGAGCTCTGCCTTGGCATTATCTTCTGCACCCAATTCAAAGTTGGCATCAGCAAGTTTGAGGTGCCATAAAGCTGAGGTTGGCTCTAAGGATACGGCTTGGCCCAAATAATAAATAGCACTTGGAATATCGTCCATAGCAATCAATGCAGATGCAGCAAGGCTGTATAAAGTGGCATCGACACTGCCTTGCGCTTCACTATCATCCACCAATGATTTCACATCCAACCAGGCTTGTTTTTGCATCAGCGCTTTGGCTTGCAGGTGCAATCCTTGCTGTTTGTAGCTATCAAAAGAGGCAAGTTGTTTGAAGGTAGCGACAGCGTCATCAAATTTATCTAGTGCCAGTTCTGCTTTACCCAAATATAGCCATGCACCGGCATGGTTGGGATTGTTTTTAGTGGCTTGGCTAAGTGAGGCATAAGCTGCTTCAAAATCACCCGTTTGGAATTGCTTGAAGCCTAGCCAAAAATCATCTTGGTAGGCGGCTGATAATGCGCTCTCTTTGCCATAAGGGCTTACAGCGGTCACCTTATATTCGCTGGCTTTGACTTGGCTTCTATCCCGATGAAGTTGTGATGGGATGCCTTCTTCGAGTTTTACAAAGGGTGAAGAAATGTTTTCTCTCCCATAAATTCTATAGTAACCCGCAAAGCTTGGGCTGGGAGGTACCCATTGCATATCAAGGTTTTTCTCATCACCAGCAAACAAAACATTGCTGACTTGTTTAGGTGCGCGTTGCACCAAAAAGGTATGGCGAGCATGCGCACCTAAATTGACCAGTGAAAAAGCGGTAGAATTGTTAGGTACGCTATTAAATAGCCAGCCTTCATTGCCACCACCAAAGAACCCGCCTTTGGCTGCAAAAACTTCATTGTTAGGGTCAATGGTTAGCTCCGTAATGTTAGAGGCAGCTTGTTGGGCAGCTTTGATTAGCGTTGGTACATCTTGGGCATGACTGGAGAATGCAGCTTTCCATACTTGATCATAACCTGTTTTGGCAGCTTGCTGTGATGGAGAAAAACGATAGATAAAATGGTTGTTTTTATACATCCAAACACTTGCTGGGTTATTTTCTAAAGCGGCCATAATGTAGAGCGCGTCATCAGCATCTACCATCACATCATAGAGCTTGGCAAAGGCTAAGGGGTGGCCTTCTTGCTCGCCGATTTGTGTTTTAAGCTCACCTTTAGCATTGTATACAAAAACCTTGTTTAATTCGGTATCCCCAACATAAATTTGACCGCGTTTATCCACGGCAATAGCAGTGGGTTCATCCAGCTTCATTGTGTCAGCTTTAAGATTACCCATAGCTTTTTGAAACAAACCATTGCGGCTGAAAACTTGTACGCGGTGGTTGCCTGTATCCGCAATATACACCGATTGTGGTGAGAGGGCGAGGGCAGAAGGCTCTGATAACTCACCATCGCGTCTGCCTTTGCTGCCAAAAGTAAATTTAAAAGCACCTTGAGGGTCAAATACATGCACACCTGTCCGGTCCAGCACAAAAATACCATCTTTATCAAATGCTGCACGAATGGGTTCATCAAACTTGCTATCTAGAGTTTGCAATAAAACACCATCGAGGGAGCGAAGAGAGACGCTATCTTTTTTGCTATTGATGCAGAGCATGCTTTCTGCCGCATAAATGTAGGACACATCACAGCCTGAAATAAGCACTGAAGAAGGGTAAATGGTCAGCCTATCAGCAATAGGCTTAAGCCACGGGCTTTGTTGCCAACCCAGTTGAAATACTTCAATTTTATCATTGCCGCTATCGGCAACATAAAGCCTTCCATTATGATCCAAGCTTAGTGCGCTCACCTTTTGCAACTGACCACGACCCTTACCAATGGTGGCAAAGGATGAGACAAGCTCCATATTTTCCCAGTCTAACTCATAGATATGACCACTTTTTTTATCTGCAAGCAATAATACACCATCAGGGCGAACAGACATGGCAACCAAGCGAGCCCCTTCTATGCCGACAGCCATAAGCTCATCTTTACCGATAATGGTATCGAGCTCACCCAAAGCAGAGTAAATCGAAATGCGGCCGCCTTTTTCATTATCGAGCACATAGACGCGGCCTTGTTGGTCAAGCGTTAATCCTAAAATATCGCCCAAATTATCTTCTTCTTCTTTTTCAGGTGCATTGTTGCCAAAAGAGAATAAGAATAAACCTGCATCCGTAAACACCGAAATACGTTTGTTCCCAGCTTCAGCAATATACAATAAACCATCATCTGACCACGCCGCAGCAATGGGCTCATCCAATTGCCCTTCTAAATCACCTT
>JALUHL010000028.1:1189-2296 GCA_027053695.1 Ghiorsea sp. | reverse complement strand
GAATTGGTTGTTGGTTAGGTCAGTCACCACGGCGCGATTGCCACTTATGGGTAATACACTTGTGAATTTTTGTTTTTTGCCACCTGAAATCACAGCTTGAGGTACACCACCAAGCTCCCATTGAAAGACTTGATTGCTGGTATCAGTCACCCAAAGCGTTCCGTCTTCGGCATGCAAAGATGATATGGATTTAACCTTTACGCCTGGCAATTGCGCTGCTGCAATACTATCCACCAAGGTTGGTGCAGCTTGTACTGCCCATGGAGAAAGGGCGCAAGCAAGGGTTAAGCTACATAAAATCTTCTTTGTGAATCCACGCATGATTTGAAGAAACCCCACTGTTTATAAAAACCGATACCCTAAGTTTAGCAGAGTCAAAGCAGAGCACAAATGTATTTTTGTATCTTATATCACTTGGATGGGGATAATGTCATCGCGCCCTGCGTAGCCAGCATCTTTATACCATGCTTGGGCATACAAAGCTTCAAATGTGGCTCGAATACGCTTGTCGCCATCGCAAAAATGAGCTTGGTAATAGGCATCAATATCACGCAACAATGCTCTGCCATACAAGCCACCACTACGCTTTTGGATGGCGGATGCCGAAGCACCCAAACCCTTAAGTTCGCGTACCAAGCTCATGGTGTCGGGGTAGGTGAGTGTAAATAAATCTGAATCAGTAACATGGTCTTCCACTGCGCACTCACCCAAGCTATTGCCCAAGCTCATCACATCAGGAAAGGGAAGCACAGAATTGGTGTGTTCAGTTTGAATGTTGGCAAGGGTTTGCTTGAGCTCAACCAATGTTCGGCGGCCAAAGGTAGAAAATAGAATCAACCCTCCGGGTTTTAGCACGCGGCGCATTTCTTGCATCATGGTAGTAACATCAGGCACCCATTGCATGGCTAAATTGGAGGTCACCAAATCAAAAGAAGCATCTTGGTAGGGGAGCGCCAAAGCATTGCTGATGGTATGTTGAAACTTACGTTGCCAAGGCAGGCGCTTGGGTTGTTTATCGCGGGTGTGGCAAACCATGGCTGCTGAAATATCGCTGGCATGGATATGCGCTTTTTTATACTTTTCAGCAAGTAAGCGCGTGAAAAAGCC
>JALUHL010000028.1:0-1179 GCA_027053695.1 Ghiorsea sp. | reverse complement strand
AACTCAAGGTGGGCCAGTAAACGTCGCCCAATTTCACGTTGTAGTTCGGCATGGCTATCGTAGCTGCTGCTTGCGTCAGAAAAGGCGCGGCGAACTTTGTTTATGCTGATATATTCTTCCACCATGACTCCAAGGTTTGATTGAAGGCGACATGATGGGTGAGAAATGGCGCATGTCCACAGTCTTGAAAGATATATTGCTGCGACTGAGGTATACGCTTGGCTAAATATTGCCCAGCTTCAATAGGCACGATGGCATCTTGTTTTCCGTGCACAACCAAGGTTGGTAAGGTTATGGCTTTCAAATCATTGCGAAAATCAAACGTAGATAAAAAGTGAAGCCCTGTTTGTAAAGCCTGTGTTGAGGGTGGGAAAGATTTATTGATGGCTTGCGCAGCTATGGTTTGCATATCTTTTCGGCTTAGTTTGCCTCCATGCAACATCATGTGGAAAAAGCGTTGCATTAGCTTGGGATTCTGTTCGTTTGCCGCCTGCTGAAAGCCCTGCCATATTTCATCGGTGCAACCATATCTCCAATCGGTCTGGCAATCAGTCTGGCAATTATCATGTTGGCGAAAGCGAGGGGTGGTTGAAATCAATATCAGCCCGCTTAAACCTTCAAGTTTTTGCTGTAGTTTTAATGCTATTTGCCCACCCAAAGACCAGCCAACCAGTATGGTAGGTTGCCTGTGCGTATCCATATGATGCTGAATCTCGTGTTGCACATGGGTGAGCCATGTTTCTGCTTCTATATCAGGACTTCCGCCGTGACCGGGTAGGTTGATGGTATAGGTGCGCGTAAGTGGAGAAAAGTGTTGGGTTTGCTGATGCCAAATTTGAGCGGATTGCCCCCAACCGTGCAAAAAAATGATATGAGGGAGCTTAGTCATGCGCAAAAGCTAACTAAGATAGGGGGGGTGTGGAAGTGAAATTGAAAGAAAATAGAGGGAAATCTTGTTTTCGGTTGCGCCTTATACTGGATTCCTGTTGTAACCTCGCCTTTTTTGTTGCACCATTAACCTATGATTGAGTTAGAAAATAGCAATAAATACTCTAGGGGCTGACACCTGACTTTAAAAAAGTTAAGGTGATCAGGTGTACATAAAGCATTGTAAAATAAGCAGAAATAAGCAGTTGGAACTCATAAAATACTTCGTTGCAGGTTCAACAGCTAGAATCG
>JALUHL010000027.1 GCA_027053695.1 Ghiorsea sp. | reverse complement strand
GTTGCTGATTGTATTGTAGCCAAGCAACAATTTTTGCGCTTTGCATATCCCGCTTTAATTCAACAAAGTCCGTTCCATCAACAATGCCTTCTACGGGCGCATTCTCTTGCTTTTTATCACTCACAGTCAGTCACCTTTTACCAGATTCATCTCTTTTGTAGCTGCGACACGCTAGAGAGCACATGGCTAGTGTCAATTGTTCCACACCATATATTCATTTTGGCATCACTTATGCTGACCACTTATGCGAACACTTAAAACCGCACCACGACAAATAAGTGACCCGCTTGAATAGAAAACAGGATACATGCGCATGATAAAAGAAAAAAAGCAGACCTCTCACACATTATTAAAACATCAACCCGGTGCAAAATTTGTTGAGATGCTGCTAGAAAATGCCTATTTACCCCTACCTACACTTGAAAAAGCCGTGCGCATTCAAAAGAAACTCAACAACACCAAATTACTATCGAACATCCTGATAGAGTTGGGTTACATCAGCGCTGATGACCACCGCAGGTTAATGCGTAGTCATGGGCAAAAGTTTCTCATCGGCGAACTGATATGTGAGCTTGGGTATATAAGTTTAAGCCAGTTGCAGCAAGCCGAGAAAGAGCTATCCAAAGCCTCAGGCTTACGCATGGGTGAAATACTGATTAAACTTGAATGCATCAATGATAGGCAGCTTGCACAAGCTTTGTCTGAACAGTTAAAGCTTGAGCTTGCCCATGTTGATATCGATATGATTGATAGAAAAATCTCTGGAAAATTTTCTAAAAAGTTTCTAAAACAAAACCTTATGCTCCCTTATGAGGTTGGTGAAAAACATGTTTTTATCATCACCTCCGAACCTTTAAATAAGGCTGCTATGTCGGAGATTGAGCAAACACTTGATAAGCAAGCGAAGGTATTTATTGCCGCACATAGCACGATGACAAGCCTGATTGATAAGCTGGCAATATCCACTTCCAATCACGATGCCTCAGGCGGACATCATATTGCAGAAATTATCGATAATATTCTTCTTGCTGCCCTTCGTGATTCAGCCAGCGATATTCATCTTGAGCCTATGGCTGAAAGCATGCGTGTTCGCTTTCGTATGGATGGTGTGCTGATTCATAAAATGGATTTATCCCTGGAAGTTGCGAAACGCGTGATTACAAGACTCAAAATCCTCGGGCAAATGGACATTTCTGATACGCGCACCCATCAGGATGGGCGCATCAGTGAAACTATCGGCGATATTGAGGCTGATTTTCGCGTTTCAACTTATGTGACGATTTATGGTGAAAACTTGGTCATGCGTGTATTGCGCCGTGATGGCGGCTTAAAAAGCATTGAACAAATTCATATGGATAGAGGCATTCTTGAGCGCTTTAAGCATGATGCCTTGGATGTGCCTACGGGGGTTATTATCATTACAGGCCCCACGGGTTCGGGTAAAACAACCACGTTATATTCCGCCGTGGATTATTTGAATCGACCCACCACAAAAATTATCACCTTAGAAGATCCTGTAGAATATGTCATTGATGGGATTATGCAGTGCTCTGTGGACGACACCGCAGGAAGAAGCTTCGAAAATTCTTTGAAATCCGTTGTGCGGCAAGACCCTGATGTAATTGTGCTCGGTGAAATCCGAGACACCAATTCTGCTTCAGTGGCTGTGCAGGCGGCACTCACGGGCCATAAAGTGCTCACCACATTTCATACTGAAGATTCCATTGGTGGTTTATTAAGGCTGATTGATATGGGTGTGGAAACTTTTCTTATTTCATCCACGGTAGTCAGTATTTTGGCACAGCGTTTAATCAGAACCATATGTCCAGACTGTAGGCAACCTTATATGCCCAATAAACGTATTGCCAACTTGGTTGGTTTAGATAATGAAACTTTGAAGAACCACACTTTTTACAGAGGCATTGGCTGTGGCACATGTTATGGCACGGGTTACCATGGTAGAACAGCCCTACACGAGTTATTGGTGCTCAATGAAGAGGTGCGCTCTGCCATCATTGCCCAAGAACCCTCACATGTAGTACGCAAAATAAGCTGTGAAAGTACCGACTTATTATCTTTGATGGAAAATGGCTTATACAAAGCCCTTGAGGGCGCAACAACCATTGAAGAAGTCTATCGCATTGCGCCGCGCTCTAACACCAACCGAAGTGTAGAAGATATTATCCGAATTATGGGAGATAAACATGACAACTGATGTTGTAGCATTTGCAGAAGTGATACGTATTCGCTTCAGAAAAGGTGAAGCCAAGCTGCCTTTATTGCCTAAGGCTGTGCTTGAGGTACAAAAAATCATTCAAGATGAAAGTAAAGGTGCATCCGATATTTCCAAAGCGCTTGAGGCAAGCCCTACTTTTGCTGCCACTGTATTACGCATTGCCAATAGCCCCGAGTTTAAGCGTGGGAATTACGAAGTACGAAGTCTTTCCATGGCAGTGCAGCGCTTGGGAGGCAGGCGAACACTGGAATTGATGGTGGCTATTTCAGCCAAACTGCACATGAACGTCAAAGACAAAGGTTTGAAAAAGATATTAGACCAAAATAAGAATGATGCCCTCCATGTTGCGGTCGCGGCTCAACATTTGGCACAAATTATCCCCGGCGTAGAGCCTGAAGAAGCATTTTTGGCAGGCATGTTGCATGACATTGGTGTACAGGCTGTGATTTGTGCCGTATCTGATTTGCTTGGCCCGCTCGCCTATGAAGACCAAATCAGCATCATTCAATCTTTGCATCGAGAGATGGGAGGGCGCTTACTCAACTATTGGGGTATGCCCGATGCATTTGAGAGTATTGCAACGCACCATGGCATTGAGTCCGATGATAGGCCTAGAGATAAATTGATTGATTTTGTCGATGCTGCCAATTTCTTGGTGCAAGCTCATGGTCATGCCGTTCTTTTTGACCCTGTCCCTGACATTGATCCCACACATTATTTACCCATACAACGTATTGGCGCAAAAGAAACGCACTTGGCTGCCATCGAAATTGAGCTGGAAGATGCCGTGCGAAACATGGCATCTGCTTTGTCTTAAATCAGCGGTTCAATAAATAGGTGAGTTTCCGCCATGTTGCATCATGGAAGACTTCCGTCACCAGTGCCTTTGCACCCAATGTTTCGCCCAATGCTGCACCTGACGATGTGCCCAACACCGAACGCCTTGCCCAACATCCCGCATAAAAGCCATCATCTTCGACTTGAGTGATGCTTAGGTTGGAGCGCGAAAGCGACAAACCTTGATCAGACAACAAATCTGCCAAGGGGCGTTTGCCCGCCTCTAAATCTTCCATCAACGTCACAGGTAACACATCTAAAGGCAATACTGATTCCGCATCAAACATCACTTCACCTCGGCAAAGCAGCGAAACTTTTCGTCTTAAACAACGGCTATGCATATCTGATTTCAATAACTTGGCTTCTTCAGCATTCATCTCATCGACAAACTGGTCATGCACATGCACATCCAACTTCATGCCGTATTTACCTTCAAGCAAACGTGTCAGCGGTGTAATCACGGAAAGCACGCTCACCTGTTCAGGGGATAAAGTATCCGCATATTGCGCTCGCCAACTGCGCACATCCAGCCATATTTGCTGGCTTAACAAAGCTTGAATCATGCTTTAGCCCTCTCAGATTGGCTTACGCATGGTTTAAAACTCATGATAACCGCATCTTCGCGCGGCAATCGACTTGTTTTACTATAATAATTCGGGCGAACACCTTGGGTTTCAAAACCCAAAGCAGCATAAAAAGCTTGGGCGCCTTGGTTGGAAGCGCGAACTTCTAGCATCAAGTTTTCCATATCTTGCTTGTTTTGCATCAGTTGTAACATCAATTGTTTTGCAACCCCCAAGCGCCTGAAATCTTGATGTACGCACACTTGCATGATTTGCGTCTCCAACAAAACATCTTGGCTAAGCACATAAGCGACCAACATGTCATCAAGGTAGCAGACCTGCAAATCATAACCCACTTGCAAAGACTGCAACATCACATCTTTGGACCATGCCTCATCAAACACCTGCCGATTTAAACGAAATACAGCCTCAATATCATCAATATTGCCGTTCCTATAGATGAAATCAGCTGCCATGGTTATTCGGGTGCTTCGACTTGTTCCTTCCAGTTGCATGTTTCGCTAGCGCACACATGCTCTGTACCATTACGCTTGGTGACTTTCACAGTCACAAACGGTGCGCCACATTCTGGGCATGGTTTATCAATGGGTTTATTCCACAAGGCATGTTTACATTTGGGATATTGAGAGCAGGAATAAAATACCTTGCCTCGACGTGATTTCTTCTCAAGAAACGTACCTTTATGACATGTAGGGCATGCGATACCTGTATCCACTGGTTTTTCCATGGGTTGAATGTTTTTACACTCAGGATAATTCGAACAGCCTAAGAATTTACCGTAGCGTCCGGTTTTTACCGCCATCTGTGCGCCACATTTTTCGCATTTCTCATCGGATAATTCTGGTTCTGCTGGCGCTTCACCATTCTCATTCAATGGCCTTGCAACCTTACATTCAGGGTAACCCGTGCATGCGAGGAATTTACCATAGCGACCCAATTTAATAGCCATAGGTTTGCCGCATTCTGGGCACTTCTCATCGGTTTCCTCATGGGTCACGTCTGAGCGTTTCACATTGTCTTGGGTGTGGTCAATTCTTTCTTTGAATGGCGTCCAAAAATCGCGCAGCAAAGGTTTCCAATCGCGTTCGCCGCGAGCAACAGCATCCAACTTGTTTTCAATATCGGCTGTGAAATTGGTGTCCACAATATCACCGAAATAATCGGTTAAGAACTTGCTTACAATCTCACCTACATCCGTAGGCACAAAACGCTTCTTATCCATCACCACATATTTACGCTCGCGCAATACATTCAAAATCGATGCATAGGTAGAAGGGCGGCCAATGCCATGAGCCTCTAGCTCTTTCACCAGCGTTGCTTCAGAAAAGCGTGGTTTGGGTTCTGTGAAATGTTGCTTAGGTGTAACTGCGTCTATAGCAATCTCATCCCCAACATTTAAAACAGGCAAAGTCTTTTCATCGCCATCTTTGCTTGGCTCATCTGTGCCTTCAATGTAAAGCGTGCGAAAGCCAGGGAAGATTAAGGTCGAACCATTAGCCCGAAGTACCGTATCACCTGAACTGATATCCGCGCGCACTTGATCCAGCACCGCAGCTTCCATTTGTGATGCCACCGTACGCTTCCAAATCAAGGTATATAATTTCAATTCATCTGCAGAAATCGTACCCTTCAAACTTTCAGGTGTTCGTGCAAAGGATGTAGGACGAATCGCTTCATGCGCTTCTTGCGCATTTTTACTCTTGCCTTTGAATACGCGTGGTTTGCTCGGTACAAACTCTGCGCCAAACTGGCTTTGAATTTGCCCGCGTACTTCATCAATTGCTTCTTGAGATAAGCTGGTGGAATCGGTTCGCATATAAGTAATCAAACCCACACGTTCCCCATCAACCTCTTCACCCTCATACAATTTCTGAGCCAGCTGCATGGTTTTACGCGCTGTAAAACCCAGCTTGCGCGAGGCTTCCATTTGCACAGTAGACGTAATAAATGGTGGGGATGGATTCTGTTTACTTTTTTTCTTTTGAATATCCGTAACGCTAAAGCTGCCTTCTTGCACTGCTTTCGCCGCAGCCTTGGCGAGCTTATCATTGTTAAGGTCAAACTTGTTAAGCTTCTCGCCTTTGAGCGTATGCAATAAAGCTTTGAAAGGGCTTTGTTTGCTTTTACAGCCCACTTCAACTGTCCAATATTCTTTGGGTTTGAAGTCTCGAATATGCTGTTCACGCTCGCATACCAAACGTAGAGCCACCGATTGCACACGTCCTGCAGATAATCCGCCACGAATCTTGCGCCACAATAAAGGTGACAAAGTAAAACCCACCAAATAATCCAAGGCTGAACGCGCTTGCTGCGCATCCACCAAAGGCATATTTAATTCAACAGGATTGGCCACTGCATCTTGAATGGCTTTGCGCGTGATTTGGTTGAATGTAATCCGCGAAACCTTTTTGCCTTTAAGCTTGCCCCGCTTTTCCATTTCATCAGCAACATGCCATGCAATGGCTTCCCCTTCCCTATCCAAATCGCTTGCAAGAATAAGTTCATCAGCTTTTTTCAAAGCTTTTTCAATGTCAGAAAGGCGTTTACGCTTATCTTCAATCACTTCATATTTGATGGCAAAATCATTATCCACATCCACAGAGCCATCTTTCTTAGGAAAAGCCCGAACATGCCCGTAGGAGGCAAGCACTTTATAACCTTTTCCCAGATATTTTTCGATGGTTTTTGCTTTTGCCGGAGATTCCACCACTACTACTGCGCTCATGCTATCTCCTTAGAATAATTAACTTAATGTATAACGGCTGCCGGGTAATTTTTCGATGACACCACCCAGCTCAAGGGCGAGCAAGATGGTAGAAAGCTCTGGCACGGTCAAGTCACAATCTTCTGCCAATGCATCCACATGGCAAATTTCTTGCCGCAAAAGGTGAATGATTTTTTCTTCAATCTTAGATTTGGCTTGATAAACTTTCTCAGCTTTTTGGCTATGCTGCCATTGCATATCTTGCAATGCTTGCTCAGCGCTGGATAGCAGGGTTGCCCCATCTTTAATCAGCTGATGGCAGCCTGCATGAATATCATTCAGCACCGAACCTGGTACTGCAAACACTTCCCTGCCGTATGCCAAAGCTTGCCTTGCCGTAATCAAAGAGCCTGATTTCAATCCACCTTCCACCACAATCAAAGCATGACTTAAGCTAGCAATTAAACGGTTGCGTTGCGGGAAAAAGCTTGGGTGAGCTTGGGTATCAGGTGCATATTCACTGATGACACAGCCTTTCTTTGCTAAAGCTTGAATTTGTTTGGTCTGATACGGGCTACCCGCATTTAAACCATAACCAAGTACTGCAATACCTGCTGCATCTGCATCTAGGCTGCCGCCATGTGCCGCAGAATCTATGCCTGCTGCCATGCCACTAACCACCACCACATCTTGTTTGGATAAATAAGCTGACCAACGGCGAGTAATCACTTTGCCTTCTTCGCTGGCTTTGCGCGCGCCAACCATGCCCATGATTTTGGCAGCGTTCAGGCAAGAAAGTTGGCCGTAAGCAAAAATCACCAACGGCGCGTCTGAATATGATAGCCATTGCTTTGGCCATGCTTCATCTTCAGGGCATAACATATGGATGTTCGCTTGTTCACATTGTTGTTCTAAAGCTTGAATGCGTTGCGTCACGGATGCGGACCGAGCCAAGGTTAGTGCCTTTGCCATCTTTGGCCCTATGCCATGTATGGCTAACCAGCCTTGTTTATCATGCTGCCAAACAGCTTCGGCAGAGCCTAAGCTTTCTATCAGTTGCCTTGCTGTAACCGCACCAACACCCTCAACAAAACTTAATCTAAGGTAGTGGGCAGCGGCTTGACTAGCCACCCTTATTTGCGGCGTAAAGGTTGTATTAAATCTTTAATATTAATCGCCGATGAAGATTTGCTGATTAAAGCAATCGATGCTTGTTCTTGTGCTGCAAGCACAATGATTTCACCAATTCTTTCTTCAGGCAAAGCTTGATAGGTCTTTTCTTTATACACCTTATCCACAACCAGTTTTCCAGAACGGTAAACGCCCAATACAGAGCCTGCTCTAAGCCCATCTTCTGAACCCAAATCAACACCTATGATTTGACCTTGACCAGCTTCGACTGTATTCCCACGAATATAAGTTACATGACCAAACAAAGGTTTGTCAGGGTACTCCAGTTTGATTTTATAATCAGCTGGTAATGCACGTTTTAAGCGGTCGGTACGGCCAATTTCTTCAAAGGCTTGCGTGATTCTTCCACGAAAAACACCACCCTCTTCAGATGTGATTTCTACGGTTCCTAAATGGTTCACCAAATAGCCCACCAGCGTTTTATTGCCTTCATCATCCAGCTTATAAATAGGGTCGCCTGTGCGGAAAATATTAAATGTATCTCCAGGGTGCGCACGAACATCCAACGATAAATAGACCTTGTCATACGCACCATAGTTCAGCCGTTCATCTTCCGAATCAATGATATGCCCTACACCTTCAATGGCTTTAGGGTCGATAAAATCTTGTCTCGCTAACGCTGTTACCAACACATCAGTATCAATTTCTTTTTCAATGCGTTCGGCTGGCTTGTAAATAATACGCGGCTCAAGCTTCACTGTAGGCCGTTTAGGCTCTGCTTTTTTAACGGGTGCTTTATACTTCAACCAAAGTTCATTGCCTGGATAAATCAAATCAGGGTTAGACACATACAAGTTTTGCTCCCAAATTTTAATCCATTTTTCAGGGTCTGCAAAATATTCTTGGGCAATATCCCAAAGTGTATCCCCTTTTTTAACAATATAAGGCTGCGGAAAAGGTTTCACCAGTTCATCTTTAGCAACCGAACCTGGCATCAAAAAGGCATCTGCAAGCAATGGCATAGGTGCTGTCAAAAGCAGCAGCAGTAAGACTTTCCATTGAAGTTTCATGTGAACACTCCTGTGTAACTCAACGTAAAACATAAGATATTTAGCAAAATTGTGGCAGATAGTCCACTGAACCGCAACTTTTCTTAGAAGTTGGCAAGCCCTTCTATGTCAGCTAGCCACGGTAGGTAGTCTAAAATGATGGCGGATACTTGCGAAAAACTGCCCAAGAAAATCATAACACCCACAGCAATCAGTAGTACCCCCGAAATAATTTCAACGATATGCAAATGTCGTTTAAAGCGTTGCGACCAGTTTAAAAATGCGTTGGTGGCAAAGGCGGCCAATAAGAAGGGGATACCCAAACCCACCGAATACATCACCAAAAGCAACATGCCTTCACCAATCTGCCCTTGCATACCTGCCATAGCGAGAATTGTGCCCAAGATAGGGCCTATGCATGGTGTCCAACCAAAGGCAAATGCTGCGCCCAACATCAATGCGCCCAAACCACTGGTTCCTTTCACATCTTGCGTATCCAATCTTGCTTCCATCAATAAAAAAGGAATACGGATAAGCCCCGTATAGTGCAAACCAAAGACCACAATAATCACACCTGCAACCTTGGCGAGAATCGCCATGTTTGATAATAACCATTGGCCAATAAAAGAGGCTGATGCACCCAATGCAATAAATACCAAGCTAAAACCAAGCACAAACCATAACGACTGCAGCATGGCTGTACGGCGGATTTTACTCGCATCTAAATTTTCGCCGCCACGCAAAGCATCCACGGAGACTCCGCTGATAAAGGATAAATAAGCAGGCACAAGCGGCAACACACATGGCGACAAAAAGGATAATAACCCTGCCACAAATGCACCCAACAATGAAATTTCAGACATGCAAACACCTCATACTTTATCCGCTTGGTCGCAATGCTAGAAGATTACTTACGCTTTGGCTTGTAGTTGTTTCAGTTTTTTGCGTACGGGTAAAACATGGCGTGCTGTCATGGATAAGGCTGAAATGCGCATATCCAAGAAGGTTTGCGTCCATGCTGTGTTCGCAGCAAGCTCGCCACACACGGTAATTGGAATACCCTGCCTCACTGCGGCATCCGCCGCCATTTGCATCAGCGTTTGTATAGCGGGATGGTCGGCATCATACAAATGCCCCACATGTTCATCCCCTCTATCCACAGCCAAGCCATATTGCACCAAATCATTGCTGCCTATAGAAAAGAAGTCAGAAACTTCTGCCAAATCTTGCGCAATCAATGCTGCTGCTGGCACCTCAATCATGCAGCCTAAAGCGACCTTATCTTTGAGACCTAGTTCCAACTGCGCCTCATCCAAAAGCTTGCGCACAGCCTTCATTTCTTCAGCCGTTATCACCATGGGCACAAGAATAGAAATCGGTGCATAAGCTGCGCACTTTAGCATCGCTCTCAACTGGGCTTTTAATATATCTGGCTTATGCAAAAGCATGCGCACACCACGCAAACCTAAGGCAGGATTTTCTCCATCATACGCCCCAAACAAAGCTTGCACATGCGCCAATTTATCTGCGCCCACATCCAATAAGCGGAACGTAATTGGTTTGCCCTGCGCGCGCTTGGCTACAGCTTGATAATAGGCCGTCTGCTCATCTTCTGTGGGCAAGCTATCCGATTGCATAAATAAAAATTCTGTGCGAAACAAACCAATGCCATCAATGCCATAGCTGTTGGCCACATCCACTTCTTCAACAAATTCAATATTGGCAAGTAATGGTAAAAAATAACCATCCTTGCTGGTGGATGCTTGCTGCGCATAAGCCTGCAAAGCCTGCCGCTCTTGGTTAAGTAGCTTCTGCTGGGCTTCAAAATCTGCCAATTCTTGTTCTGATGGCCGCAGCACCCAAGTGTTTTGCTCTGCATCCAAAATCAGGGCATCGCCATCTTTGGCTAGCTCGAATAAATCTTGTGCGCCAACAAGCCCTGTTAAACCTACCCCTCGAGCCACAATCATGGCATGGCTATCTTTACCGCCTTGGGTGGCGACAAAACCTGTCACACCAGAGCGCCACATCGACACCACATCCGATGGTGAAAAATCTGCTGCAATCAAAATCGAATGGCTGTGCCCGGAGATAATTTTGGTTTCATCCAAACCACTTAATATGCGCTGCCCAACTTGCTCCACATCAGCTTTGCGGCTTTGTAGATATATATCTTCCATCTGCGCGAATGCCTGAATAAAATCAGCCAACACTTGCTTTAGCGCCCACTCCACATTGATACTTTCGCTCTGGATAAGGTACTTGGTTCTGCTGCGCAACTCTGGGTCTTGCAACAGTAGCAAATGCGTCTGTAAAATGGGTAATATATTATCTGCATGCTGATGATGTTCCAAAGCTTGCATTTCCGCGCCCAACGCTTCACATGCTTGGGTAACAGCTTGTTCAAAGCGTTGCCATTCAAAGGCTTGTTGGTCTTGCTCAATATGGTATTCAGGGATGACTTGATGCTTTTCATCCAGCTTTTGCACCACGCCAAGCACAATGCCTCCGCTGCCTGCAACGGCATGCCCATGCTCACCCATCAGCTGAACTTATGCATCTTCGCCAAAGCCTTGCTGGACTAAATCCAGCAAAGCTTCTAGGGCTTGATTTTCTTGTTCGCCATCAGTGATAATGACCACTTCTGTGCCTTGGCTTGCTGCCAATGTCATAATCGCCATCATACTTTTGCCATTCACTTTTATATCATCGCGCTGCAACATCACATCACAAGGAAACTGATTGGCTAAACCTACAAATTGCGCTGAAGCTCTAGCATGCAAACCCAATTTATTCGGCACAATCACCTTTGCGCGTTTCATGCTGCCTTACTCTGCTTAAATAATGTTTTAACTACAGCTTCTTGAGAGCCCAAACGCATATATTTTTGCCCTGCATCAAGGCTTGCATGTGCAAGTTCAGTCAAGCTCGCCTGCTCGCGCTCTAACATGGCTTTAAGTACACTGGGCAAATTAAACCCCGCAACCAATTCAATCGGCGTTGCAGAAGATGAAGCCACAATGCTTCTCATGGCAAGGTTGCAAGGGGTTGCGCCAAAAATATCGGCTAACACAAGCACCCCATCACAATGCTCAGCCATATCATCCAAGCGCTGTATAAATGTTTGTTCAGCCCCAGTTGCATCATCAGAGTTGACCACATCTATGGCAGAAAAATAAGGTTGCTCTTTTAATATATATTCTACACCAGCTTTGGTTTCCGATGCGATTTTGGCATGCGCGATTAAAATAATCCCAATCATTGAATATCCCCAATTTCGCGATGGCGTATGATGGGCTCACCCATACCCTGCGCCTGCATCCACTTGGCAATCATTTCCGTCATATAAACTGATCTATGCCTGCCGCCACTACAACCAAATGCAATGGTGAAATAGCGTTTGCGCTCTTGCTGCAATCGCGGCCAAATAAAGCTTAACCAATCCTGAATATGTTGCTGGGCTTGTTGCACATCATCTTTGGCTTGTAAAAAGTCTTGCACGGCTTGGTCTTTGCCAGTGAGTGGCGCAAGCTCAACTTGATAATGAGGGTTGGGCAAAAAGCGCATGTCCAACACCATATCTGCCGTGGATGGTAGCCCTCGCTGATAACTAAACGATGTTAAGGTGCACACCAACCGCTGCCCATCTAGGCTGCTCGCCTCTTGTTTCTTCCAAAAGCTTTCCACCAAATCAGATAATTGGTAAGGCGTTAAATTAGAGCTATCAAACACCACATCGGCTTGTTTTTGCAATGATAAAAGTGCCTGCCGCTCTGAAGCTACGGCTTGTTGCAACGGTATATCTGGCAAATGAGGGTGCCTGCGTTTTAAGGTGGAAAACCTGCGCATCAGCACTTTATCCGATGCATCAATAAATATCATCTTCCAAGCCAAGTCTTGGCGAATGGTGGCCAATGCTTGGTATAATAAATCGGGATTTTCGGAGCTGCGAATGTCAATGCCTACTGCTGCATTATATTCTTGCTGCACCATATGCGATGCCCATGCTGCCAACATGCTTGCTGGCAAATTATCCGTACAAAAAAAGCCTGCATCTTCCAAAGCATGCAAGGCCGTACTTTTCCCTGCCCCAGAAAGCCCTGTGATAATCAGCAGCATATCGCCGCCTCAAACCGTGCAGGCAGGCTATTCACCCTTGGAATATCCTCACCACTTCATCTGCATCTTTAGCTGCAAGCAACGATGCACGCACATGTTCTTGCTGCAATAATCGGGCTAATTTTGCCAGCAGACCCAAATGAATTTGATGGTCATCATTGGGCACCAAAAGCATCACAACAATATGCACCAACCCACCATCAATGGCATCAAAGTCCACCCCTTTTTCATGAATTGCCACCACAATGGCAGGCTCTTGCAAGCCTTCAAGGCGACCATGAGGAATAGCCACGCCATGCCCCATACCTGTACTGCCTAATTTTTCTCTGGCGGTGATGGTTTCCAGCGCCAAACCTAAATCTATGGAGGTTAGCAATGTTGCCATCTCGGTTAAAAGTGCACGTTTACTTTGGGCTTGCGAGCCCAAAAGTACATGCTCAGGGGTAATCGGTATAAGCGCGTCTGACATCTTATGCTGCTTCGGGTTCAATCCATTGAATCGAGCCATCATCTCGCCGAGATAATGCATTGAGTTTGCCTGTTTCTTCATTGGTAAAAAGCAGCACATTATCTTTTTCTGAAAGCTCTAATTTCATCACTGCATCATCCATGCTCAGCACTTCAACATCCACAGCTTCTTCATCCAAAGTGTTCGGCTGATAAGCTACATCCAACTCTTCTGTCTCTTGATCCACATCCAACACTTTATGCCGCAAACGCATACTTGTTTTACGTTTTGCCCCTTGATGGCGTTGCAACTTAGCGCGATAGCGTTTGAGCTGGCGATTAAGTTTATCCACCACAGCATCAATGGATGCATACATATCATCAGTTTCTGCTTTGGCATGAATAGTCACACCATTGGCTGCCATATTGATTTCGCAACGCTGCCTATGTTTTTCAACCGTAAGCACCACGTGTACGTCAACCACATGGTCAAAAGCATGTTTTAAATGCCCCAGTTTTTCGTGCACATAATCTTTAAGTGGGTCTGTAAGTTCAACATGACGACCTGTAATAGATACTTGCATAAGTCCTACCTCCGTTTTTGAGATAAACGCGCTTTCGCGGCACGCCTTCTTTGGCTGCTTGGTGGCAGCCCTAACTGTTCGCGGTATTTGGCGACCGTACGCCTTGCGATTTCAACGCCTTCCATCTGCAATCGCTCTGAAATCGCTTGGTCAGAAATGGGGCGACCCAAAGGCTCTGACTCAATCAATGTTTTCACCCGCTGCTGTACCCTATGCACAGAAATCATGCCGCCGCCGCGCGTGGGCAACCCTGCTGAGAAAAACCTGCGCAACTCAATCACACCCAACGGCGTTTGCGCGTATTTACCATTGGTGACGCGTGAAATCGTGGATTCATGCAAACCCACTTCTTCGGCAACATCTTGCAAGGTTAATGGCTTTAAACCCAGAATACCATGCTCAAGAAAAAGCTTTTGCCTCGCCGCCAAACAAAGCCCTACTTTCATCAGTGTGTCGCTGCGTTGATCCAAAGCTTGAAGAAGCCACTTTGCCTCTTGATTTGCCGCATCCATAAATGTTCGGTCTTGACCCTTCCATTTTTGCCCCGCCCATTGCTCGCTGACTTTTAGACTGCGCCAACCCGACTTGGGCACTTCCACTTCTATTTTTTTATTTACAACACGGAAAATAATTTCTGGCTGCACATAAATATTTTCTTGGCCGCGAAGTCCATGCCCGGGAAAAGGGTCTAAGCGGCGCAATAATGTCCGCGCAGCATCCAATGTATCAATGTCGCACTGCATAGCTTCCATCAGCGCCATATCATCGGTAATCATCTCTGCATGATACAATAGCATTTGCCGCACCAGCATCGCAGATGAATCATCATCAGGAATTTGCAGCAGCAAACATTCCGTTAAATCGCGCGCGCCAATGCCTGAAGGCTCTAACTCTTGCACCACGCATTCTAACACTTCAATCACTTTCCTTTTTTTAATCTTTTTATCCGATAGCCCCACCATCACTTCTTCTGCCGAAGCGCGGAAATAACCATCATCTTCTAAGGAATCGATAATCGTATGCGCAATCTCGCGCTCTGTATCATCCATGGGTTGTTGATTGATTTGTTCGTGCAGCGAATCGCTAAGGCTTTGCTCATCTTGCCACTGTTGCTCAAGCTCGCCACTTTCAAACCCGCGATTGTTTTGATACATATGATCCCATCGGTCGCCACCATCGTGATCCTGCCAATCATCTTTATCTTTGGCTTCTGCAGCAATGTCTGCTTCTTTGGGCGCTTCCATCTCCAAAAGCGGATTGGATTCAAGGCTTTCTTCGATATAAAGCTCAAGCTCTTGACTGTTCATCGCCAACACTTTCAAGCTTTGCGTAAGCTGCGGGGTAAGCGCAAGCCGTTGCGCTTGTTTTTGGCTTAAATGTTGCCCAACAGAGCCTGCCATCAGTGGCTGCTAACCTGTTGTAAAAGAGTGTGGAAAGAAATAAAGACGCTCACACCAGTGTTATACTTATTTTCGCAGAAAAAAGCAATACTTTGCTTATGCGTCTTTGGCTTTCATAGGCGCTAGCAAGGTTGCCAATTCACCATCCTCATGCATTTCGGAGACAATGTCGCAACCACCAACAAATTCGCCTTTCACATACAATTGCGGAATCGTTGGCCAATCGCTGAATGCTTTGATGCCTTCGCGCACCGATGGGTCTAGCAACACATTGATGGCTGCAAACGGCACTTCATGCTCTTGCAAAATAGCGCACACGCGTTGCGAGAATCCGCATTGTGGCATTTGCGGTGTGCCTTTCATAAACAATAAAATATCATTGTTTTTAACCACTTCTGCAATCTGTTCCTGAACTGAATCACTCATGCTGCTGCCTCCTCAGGCGTTTTTGTTTTTAATGCTAAAGCATGGACTGCTTGACGCATATTGTCACCCAATGCGGCATACACCATTTTATGTCGTGCTATGCGCGGTTTACCTGCAAATGATGCGGATACCACCGTCATTTCAAAATGATCATCGCCAGAATAACAAACCACCTCGACTTCTGCATCTGGAATATGATTGCACACCAATGACTTCAACTCTTCAGGGTTTACGCTTTGCATTGTCAAACTCCTCGCCTTCGTCATGATATGCCACATTGTTTATAATATGGTGGGCTTACTAGGACTCGAACCTAGAACCAACCGGTTATGAGCCGGTAGCGCTAACCAGTTGCGCCATAAGCCCGCTTACTGTGCTACGCTTGCGCTGCACAGAAGCCGCACGATAGTTATAACATTGAGTATAGGCAAGGGGG